>CAKQOW010000059.1 GCA_934256595.1 uncultured Clostridia bacterium | reverse complement strand
TTTTTTCAGTACATAAGCGCACACAAAAAGGGCTCATCGCCCTAACGGTTTATTTCCGTTAATGCGACAGCCCCTTTTGCATGCCCTAATTATATTGATAAATTTATGCACCGAATGTATGATTGAAGCAAAAGATGCAACTGTTAATTGGTAAGGTGATTGGTATGAAAAATACCATATGATAACAAACGGCGGCGCGCCGACAGACGAATACCATCTGTGCTGTGTTGAGGAACTCGAAGAGTTGCAGCAGGAGTATCTGGAGGAACAGGCGCTTGAAGAACTGTGTCCCATGCCTGAGGGAGCTTTGATGTTTGCCGTATGTAGTGACGGTGAAAGAATTATGCTGCTGCCCGACAGTCGTGTTGTAAGGTATGCAATGGGCGAGCCTGATTTTGTAGAGGAATGGGACAATCTGCACTGCTTTATATACGATTCATTGCAGTTAAACGATATGGGAGAATAGCGCAAGATGACAGAGAATTTACAGCGTTTGAGGAGTATCGGCTTTGACATAGGGCATAATAAATGATATTATATGATTAATCAAGGATTAAATACTGCATTTGTCGAAAGGAGATGCCTGATGGAATATATCAGAAGAAGTATTGAGGATATAGTATTGAAGTCGGAAAAGACTTTCAAAAGCATACTGGTGACAGGTGCAAGGCAGACGGGGAAATCAACCGTTCTTCAAAAACTTTTTCCCGAAAAGAAATATGTGCCTGTAGATGACCCTTTTATTGAAGAACAGGCTGTAGAGCAGCCGGAAATGTTTATGATGCTTAATCCGCCGCCTGTTATTTACGATGAAGTACAGAGAGCGCCGAACCTTTTCCGATATATAAAGATAAAGTGTGACGAGAGTGACGAGCGCGGACTGTTCTGCCTGTCCGGTTCGCAGCCGCTTGAGCTTATGGAAGGCGTGTCAGAGTCGCTTTCAGGGCGCATCGGCATTATTGAGCTTTCGGGGCTTTCTATGCGTGAAATCAAAGGTGACAGCTTTAACAGACCTTTTGTTCCGACAATGGATTATGTTCAGGAACGCAGTAAAAGCGTCAAATCCTTTGATAATATATGGGAAATCATACACAGAGGGGGATACCCTGAGCTTCAGAATCCGGAAGTTGACTGGTCCGTCTTTTATTCCAGCTATATAAAAACATATCTCGAAAGAGATGTGCGCAGTCTGTCTGCTGTTCAGAACCTCGATGATTTCAGGAAATTTATGATTGCAGTCGCAGCAAGAACGGGACAGATGATTAATTATGCCAATATAGCAGATGAAGTAGGCAAAGACCAGAGCACAATAAAAAGATGGCTGTCTGTTCTTGAGGCTTCGGGTATAATATACCTCCTGGAGCCGTTTTCCTCGTCTGTACTCAAAAGAGCAATAAAAACACCGAAGGTATATTTCAGAGATACAGGACTTGCTGCATATCTGACAAGATGGCTTACCCATGAAACCCTTGCAAACGGCGCAATGAGCGGCGCATTCTTTGAAACCTTTGTGATTTCGGAAATACTGAAATCATATTCAAACAGCGGTATAGACTACAGGTATTGCGTGTCATATTACAGAGGCAGGGATAAGAAAAAAACATCAGAAAATGAAATAGACCTTATTATTGAAGAAAACGGAACGCTTTACCCTGTTGAAATCAAAAGAAGCAGCAGGGTGACCGCAGACCAGACTTCTGCATTTTCTGTGCTTGACGGGATACCGGACAAAAAACGCGGCATGGGAGCCGTTATATGTATGTGCCCGCAGCCGGGAGCACTCAGGGAAAACTTACTCCGGCTGCCGGTGTGGTATATATAAATTTGCTGCTGTTTCGGCATATACTGTCAGCCCCTGCAATCCACAGCGCATATCACAGCCTGAGGGACTTTGAACAGGCAAAGGGGACAGGCGGCATATAATTTATTTGCTTTAATTGCAAAAGCCCCTTGTCAGCATATATTTTTTGTGTAATAATTAAGACATCAGTTGAATAGATTTTGTTTACTAATATATGTTCTGTATGATGGCCTGAACGTTTCTACCGCGCGCCGAAAAAAAGCGACTATTAGTTGATAATAATGCATATCATTTCCTCGCAGCAGAGGTCTGATTTGCATTATATTTCGTATTAGTAAACAGGTTGTTTTAACCTGTTTTTCTTTTACTGCACCTGTCATAACCGACGATAAGCGGAGTACCGCAGGGGAGTGACAGGCGAAGCTTTAGCCGATTGTCCGGGCAGACAACTATCTCATATATTAGGGATACGTGTCTGCCTTTTTGTTTTTGATAGTTTATGACTATGGAGGATTTATGAAAAAAATAGGAATTGTAATGGGAAGCGACTCAGATATGCCTGTCGTATCAAAAGCCATAGATACCCTTAACGAGCTTGGTGTGCCGTATGAGGTGCATATATATTCGGCTCACAGGACACCTGAGGAGGCTAAAGCCTTTGCAGAAAGAGCAAGGGAAGCTGGTTTCGGGGCTATTATAGCAGCAGCGGGTAAAGCCGCGCATCTTGCGGGAGCCATTGCGGCAAACACCACGCTGCCCGTAATAGGGATACCGGTTAAATCATCGACTCTTGACGGTCTTGACGCACTGCTTTCGACCGTACAGATGCCGTCAGGGATACCCGTAGCAACCGTTGCGATAGACGGAGCTGCCAATGCTGCTCTGCTGGCGGTGCAGATACTTGCCATCGAAGACAAAACCCTTGCGCTGAAGCTGTCGGAGCAGAGAAAAGCAAACGCACAGAAAGTACTTGAAAAAGATGCTGCAATTGCAGCAAAGTTAAATAAATAACATTATTATGGAGGAACAAACAATGGAAAAGAAACTCGTATACACAGGAAAAACCAAGAATGTATTTGCACTTGACAACGGAAACTATCTGTTAAAATTCAAGGACGACTGCACAGGAAAAGACGGAGTGTTTGACCCCGGTCAGAATGCCGTAGGCCTTACAATCGAGGGTGTAGGCGATGTAAATCTTCGTATGTCGATTTACTTCTTTGAAAAAATCAACGCAGCCGGCATAAGAACCCACTATGTAAATGCAGACCTTGACGAAACCACAATGGAAGTACTGCCTGCAAAGGTGTTCGGAAACGGACTTGAAGTTATATGCAGACACAAGGCTGTAGGTTCGTTTTTCAGAAGATACGGCGAATACATCGAAGAGGGCGCAGACCTGCCTGAATACGTTGAAATGACCTTCAAAAACGACGAAAAGGAAGACCCGCTGGTAACTAAAGACGGCCTTGTTGTTCTCGGAGTTATGACAGAAAAACAGTATGACGATATCAAGGCTATGACGCAGCAGATAACAAGAATAGTTGCAGACGATATGAAAGAAAAAGGCCTTGTGCTTTACGATATCAAATTTGAATTCGGATACGACAAAGACGGCAACGTAATGCTTATAGACGAAATCGCATCGGGAAATATGAGAGTATACAGGGACGGAGAATATATAGATCCTATGACTTTATCAGAGCTTTTCTTCAGTAAATGCTAGGGAGGAATCAATGGGAGGATATTTTGGTGCAGTATCGGGACGCGATGTTGTCTTAGATGTGTTTTACGGTACGGACTACCATTCACATCTTGGTACAGCCAGAGGCGGAATGGCTGCATACGATGAGGAATACGGTTTCCAGAGGGAAATTCACAATATAGAGAATTCACCTTTCAGAACAAAATTTGAGGGTGTATGCGACACCATGAGAGGCAGGTCCTGCATCGGCTGCATAAGCGACGGCGACCCGCAGCCCATACTGATACGCTCAAATCTGGGAACCTATGCGATAGTTACGGTAGGAGCCGTAAGAAACTCGCAGGAGCTGATTGATCAGTTTCTGGCTTTCAGCGGAGGACATTTTGAAGCCATGACAGGCGGGAAAATCAACTCCACAGAGCTGGTGGCCTCGATGATAAACCAGAAAAGCGATTTTCTTGAGGGAATTAAATTCGCGCAGAGCGTTATCGAGGGTTCGGCTTCAATTGTAATATTAAAAGAAGACGGCCGCATTATAGCGGCAAGAGATAAAATGGGCAGAACCCCGCTGCTCATAGGAAAAGACGCTGACGGACACTGTGTGTCCTTTGAGTCCTTCGCCTACGAAAAACTGGGGTATGAAACAGTTAAAGAGCTCGGACCGGGCGAGATTGCGGAGATATCAAAAGACAGTATAGATATTCTGCAAAAGCCCGGAAGAGATATGAAAATATGCGCGTTTCTCTGGACCTACTACGGATACCCCAACTCAACCTATGAGGGAGTAAATGTTGAAGTAATGAGAAACCGAAACGGCAGACTGCTTGCTCAATATGATGATATAAACGGCAAGAGCTTTGATCTGGACTATGTCGGAGGTGTGCCTGATTCAGGAGTTCCTCACGCAATAGGATATGCCAACGAGTGTGACGTTGATTATGCAAGACCTTTTATAAAATACACCCCGACGTGGCCCAGAAGCTTTATGCCAACCAATCAGTCGGAGAGAAGCCATGTTGCCAAAATGAAGCTGGTGCCTGTCACAGAGCTTATCAGGGACAGGAAACTGCTGTTTGTAGACGACAGCATAGTAAGAGGTACCCAGCTCAAGGGAACAGTTGATTTTCTCTACGAAAACGGAGCAAAGGAAGTCCATATGCGTTCAGCGTGTCCCCCTATAATGTACGGGTGCAAATACCTTAACTTCTCAAGACAGAACTCCGATATGGAGCTTATAGCCAGAAGAATTGTCATGGAGCTTGAGGGAGAGGAGGGCGCAGAGCACCTTGAGGAATACAGCGACGGCACTACCGAAAGAGGCAAGGCGCTTCGAAATGCGCTTTGCGAAAAGCTGCATTTTGACTCGCTGGAATATCAGAGCATAGATAACATCATAAAAGCAATCGGCTTAGACCCCTGCAGAGTCTGCACCTATTGCTGGAATGGAAAGGAATAAATAAAATGAAGAACTCAAAAGCAGATGCATACGCGGCTGCAGGTGTTGATATAACTGCGGGCTATGAAGCTGTCAGACTTATGAAAGAGCATGTGGCAAGAACCGTAACAGACGGAGTGTTGTCAGAGGTGGGAGGCTTTGGCGGCCTTTTCAGACCGGAGCTTTCCGGCATCAAGGATCCTGTGCTGGTAAGCGGTACAGACGGAGTCGGCACCAAGCTGAAACTGGCATTTCTTGCAGACAGGCACGATACAGTGGGAATAGACTGCGTTGCAATGTGTGTCAACGACATAGTATGCTGCGGCGCTGCGCCTATGTTTTTTCTTGACTATATAGCCTGCGGCAAAAACGTGCCCGAAAAAATAGCACAGCTTGTCAAGGGCGTGGCAGACGGCTGCGTGCAGGCGGGCTGCGCGCTGATAGGCGGTGAAACAGCAGAGATGCCGGGCTTTTATCCCGAAGACGAATATGATCTTGCAGGCTTTGCGGTAGGACTTGCAGACGGCAGCAGACTGCCGGACAAAAACAGCATCAGACCGGGAGATACAGTAATAGCCCTTGCTTCAAGCGGCGTTCACTCCAACGGATTTTCACTTGTAAGAAAAGTGCTGGAGGTCGAAACAGCAGACCTTAATGCGCCTGTAGCAGAGCTTTCAGGCAGATCTCTGGGAGAGGTGCTGCTTGCCCCAACAAAAATATATGTCAAACCTGTACTTGCGCTTTTTAAGGAAATAGACGTCAAGGCGGTATCGCATATTACAGGCGGCGGCTTCTTTGAAAATATTCCGAGGAGTCTTCCGGAGGGCATAAGCGTTAAGATTAAGACAGAAGATGTAAGAGTTCTTCCTGTATTTGAATATATAGCTGCAAAGGGCGGTATTTCACAGAGAGAAATGTTTAACACTTTCAATATGGGAGTCGGAATGACTGTCATAGTCTCACCTGAGGAAGCTGGCAGAGCCCTTGAGATTTTAAAAGCAAACGGAGAAGAGGCATATATTCTCGGAGAAACTGTCAGCTCAGACGAGGGGATTATATTATGGTAAAAACGAAAATAGCCGTATTCATATCGGGCAGCGGCACCAACCTGCAGGCCCTTATAGATGCGCAGCGCGACGGTATACTCCGAAACGGTCGTATCGTGCTTGTGATATCCTCAAACTCCATTGCCTACGGCTTAAAAAGAGCCAGGGAGGCGGGCATAGACGCAGTTGCAGTAACCAGAAGGGACAGCGGCTCGCAGGAAGCCTTTGAAGCTGAAATTTTGGAGAAGCTGGAGGAGTACGGCATAGAGCTTATAGTCCTTGCAGGCTTTTTAAACATACTGTCAGAGGATTTTGTGAAGCGCTATTCAGACAGGATAATCAATATTCACCCGTCGCTCATACCATCGTTTTGCGGCAAAGGCTATTACGGTATCAGAGTCCATGAGGCGGCTCTTGACTATGGCGTTAAAGTTACGGGAGCGACAGTTCATTTTGTAAACGAGATACCGGACGGCGGCAGGATAATCAGGCAAAAGGCGGTAAATGTCAAAAAAGACGATACGCCTAAAACCCTGCAGAAGCGTGTAATGACGCAGGCGGAGTGGGTGATACTTCCGGAGGCCGCGGAGGAGGTTTCAAAAGCGATTGCAGAAAGGAAAGAAAGCGATGGATACATATAAGGATATAGGCAAGCTGCTGTCCTCAAATAAATATCCCGGAAGAGGCATTATCCTCGGAACAAGCCCCGACGGAACCAAAGCGGTTGCAGCATATTTCATAATGGGTAGAAGCGAAAACAGCAGAAACCGTATATTTGAAAAAAGAAATGATGGCATATATACAAAAGCTTTTGATGAAAGCAAAGTGGAAGATCCCTCCCTCATAATATATGCGGCGGTAAGAAAATCGGGAAATAACCTGATTGTTACAAATGGCGATCAGACGGATACGATATATGATTTCCTCGAAAGCGGGAAGAGTTTTGAAGAAGCCCTTGAAACCAGAGAATTTGAGCCTGACGCGCCAAACTTCACATCAAGAATAAGCGGTGTGGCAGTGCTTGACAAAGATAAATACAGATATAAGCTGAGCATACTAAAAGCGCTTGACAAAGCGGGAAGCTCCTGCGGCAGGTTTGTATACAGCTATGAGGCTGCTGCCGGCATCGGCCATTTCATACATACCTACAGAGAAAACGGCAGCCCTCTGCCTGCGTTTACAGGAGAACCTGCAGCCATAGCAACAGGTGATAATGACAGAGAATTTGCGGAATACATATGGGGCAGTCTGAACGATGAGAATAAGATATCGCTGTATGTAAGATATACCGATATTGAAACAGGAGAGTATACTGAAACCCTCATAAACAAAAACGGACAGGAGGCAGGAAGTGAAAGAATTTGAACTTAAATACGGGTGCAACCCCAATCAGAAGCCGGCAAAGATATATATGGAGAGCGGCTCGGAGCTTCCAATTGAAATTCTAAACGGCAGACCCGGATATATCAACTTTCTTGATGCGTTTAACGCATGGCAGCTTGTAGCAGAGCTAAAAGAAGCAACAGGAATGGCTGCTGCGGCTTCTTTTAAGCATGTAAGTCCGACTTCGGCGGCCCTTGGCAGACCGCTTCCCGAGAGGCTCAAAAAAGCCTGCTTTGTAGACGACATAGAGGGGCTTGACGACTCTCCCCTTGCCTGCGCCTATGCCAGAGCAAGAGGAACGGACAGACTCTGCTCGTTTGGTGATTTCGTAGCCCTTTCGGATATATGCGATGAAACCACCGCAAATATAATTAAGAGAGAGGTTTCGGACGGAGTAATAGCGCCGGGATATACAGACAAGGCCCTTGAGATTTTAAAGTTAAAGCGAACGGGCAGCTACAACATCATAAAAACAGACCCTGAATACAGGCCTGCGGAAGCTGAAAAAAAGCAGGTATTCGGAATTACCTTTGAACAGAAAAGAAACGATGTCAGAATAGATGACAGCGCTCTTGAGAATATAGTTACGGAGAATAAGGAGCTTGGAGATGAAGCAAGATTAAATCTCATAACAGCTCTCATAACTCTCAAATACACCCAGTCAAATTCGGTGTGCTTTGCTTATGACGGACAGGCCATAGGCGTGGGAGCGGGACAGCAGTCGAGAATTCACTGCACGCGTCTTGCAGGCGACAAGGCCGACACATGGTTTTTAAGACAGAGCGACAGAGTGCTGGAGCTGCCGTTCAGAGCGGAGCTTGGCAGAGCGGAAAGAGATAATGTTATAGACGGATATATCAATAAATATGAAGAGGACGTCTGCGCCGAGGGCATCTGGCAGAAATACTTTACTAAAAGACCGGAGCCTTTTACAGATGAGCAGCAGAGAGCTTACCTTGACACAATTAAAGGTGCGGCTCTTGCATCAGATGCTTTCTTCCCGTTTGCAGACAGCATTGAAAGAGCGGCTAAAAGCGGTGTTTCCTACATTGCAGAGCCGGGCGGCTCAATCAGAGATGATCTGGTTATACAGTGCGCAGACAAATATAATATGACGATGATATTTAACGGAATAAGACTGTTCCATCATTAACAGGTGATAAAAATGAAAATACTCGTAGTTGGCGGCGGCGGTCGTGAACACGCAATAATTAAAAAACTTAAAGAAAACAAAGCTGTTGATACAATATATGCGCTTCCGGGAAACGGCGGCATAGCGCAGGATGCAGAGTGTGTAGACATAGGAGCAAAGGACATAGAAAAAATCACAGAATTTGCTGAGGCGAATGATATAGGGTTTGCAGTGGTTGCGCCTGATGATCCTCTGGCGCTGGGAGCAGTTGATGCACTTGAAGCTGCAGGTATCGGATGCTTCGGACCGAACAAGGCTGCAGCGGTTATAGAGAGCAGCAAGGTGTTTTCAAAGGATCTTATGAAAAAATACGGAATACCTACGGCAGAGTATGAGGTGTTTGATGATATGGACAAGGCTCTTGCCTATCTTGAGACTGCGGCTGTTCCTGCAGTAATCAAGGCTGACGGACTTGCGCTGGGCAAAGGAGTTGTAATTGCAGAAACAAGAGATGATGCAAAAGCAGCTGTAAGATCAATGATGGAGGAGCGTGTTTTCGGCGAAAGCGGAAGCCGCATAGTCATAGAGGAATTCCTTACAGGTCCTGAGGTTTCCGTATTGTCGTTTACCGACGGCAAAACCATAGTGCCTATGATTTCCTCACAGGATCACAAAAGAGCCCTTGACGGCGACAGAGGACTCAACACCGGGGGAATGGGCTGCATAGCGCCTAACCCTTACTATACAGAGGAAATCGCACAGCGCTGTATGAATGAGATTTTTATTCCTACAATAGAGGCTATGAACAAAGAAGGCAGAACATTCAAAGGCTGCCTGTACTTCGGACTTATGCTTACGGCAGACGGTCCCAAGGTTATAGAGTACAACTGCAGATTCGGCGATCCCGAAACACAGGTTGTACTGCCGCTTCTTGAAAGTGATCTGCTCGACATTATGAAAGCTGTGGCAGATGAAAGACTGGCAGAGGCAGAGGTTGTTTTCAGCAGGAAAAGCGCCTGCTGCGTTGTAATGGCATCGGAAGGGTATCCTGCAGCCTACGAAAAGGGATTTGAGATAACGGCGGATAAGCTGCCTGATAACGCAGATATATTCATAGCCGGAGCAAAGCTTGAAAACGGCAGACTGCTGACATCAGGCGGCAGAGTGCTGGGTGTGACCGCGGTATCGGAAAATCTTGCAAAGGCAATTGACGATGCGTATGCGGCAGTTAAAAAAGTAAGCTTTAAAAACGCCTATTACAGAAAAGATATAGGAAGCAGAGCTCTTGAGGCAGAAAGGAAATAGCGATGGTTTACAGAATTTATGTTGAAAAGAAAAAGGCTGCGGCAAGCGAGGCCGCAGGGCTGCTTTCGGATATAAGGGAGTTTCTGGGGATAAAAAATCTTGAGGAGCTTAGAATTCTCAACAGGTACGATGTTGAGGGCATAGACAGGGAGCTGTTTGAATACTGCGCAGGAACTGTGTTTTCAGAACCTCAGCTTGATGAAACTTATGATGAATTTGACGGCAGCGGGTATTTTGTCTTTGCAGTAGAGCCGATTCCGGGACAGTTTGACCAGAGAGCGGACTCTGCAGCCCAGTGCGTACAGATAATATCTCAGCAGGAAAGACCGGCTGTAGCTTCCGCAAAGGTATATATGCTCAAAGGAGACAGTCTTACAGCAAAGGATATTGAGCAGATTAAAGCCTACGTTATAAATCCCGTTGAAGCAAGAGAGGCATCTCTTGACATGCCGGATACGCTCAAAACAGAGTATGAAATTCCGACAGAGGTTGAAACAATCACAGACTTTAATGAGCTTACAGAGGACGGACTGAGACAGTTTATAGCAGACAGAGGTCTTGCCATGGATACTGATGATATTACCGTATGTCAGGAATATTTCAGAAAAGAGGGCAGAGCGCCGACAGTAACGGAAATAAAGATGATAGATACCTACTGGTCGGATCACTGCAGACACACTACATTTCAGACAACCATAGACAGCGTCACCTTTGAAGATGAACTTATCGAAAAAACATATAATGAGTATTTAGAGGCAAGGAAAGCTATAGGCAGAAGCAAGCCTGTAAATATGATGGATATTGCAACCATTGCGGTTAAGTGTCTGAAAGCAGAGGGAAAGCTGCCCGGCCTTGACGAGTCGGAGGAGGTTAATGCCTGCACAGTAAAGATTAAAGTCACTATAGACGGAAACGATGAGGACTGGCTGCTGCTTTTCAAAAATGAAACGCACAATCACCCTACGGAAATAGAGCCTTTTGGCGGCGCTGCAACCTGCATCGGAGGCGCAATCAGAGATCCGCTTTCGGGCAGAGCCTATGTGTATGCGGCTATGAGAGTTACGGGAGCTGCAGATCCGCTTAAACCTGTCAGTGAAACACTTGAGGGCAAGCTGCCCCAGAGAAAGATAGTTACAACAGCGGCAGACGGCTATGCTTCCTATGGTAATCAGATAGGTCTTGCCACAGGTCAGGTTGATGAAATATATCACGAGGGTTATGTTGCAAAGCGCATGGAAATCGGCGCTGTAATGGGAGCGGCGCCTGCCGAAAACGTCAGACGTGAGGTGCCGCAGGCAGGAGATGTAATAATTCTTCTGGGCGGTAAAACCGGCAGAGACGGCTGCGGAGGTGCGACAGGCTCGTCAAAATCACATAATACGGACTCACTTGCAAGCTGCGGAGCAGAAGTGCAGAAGGGGAATGCGCCTGAGGAAAGAAAGCTTCAGAGGCTTTTCAGAAATCCGCATGCTGCAAAAATGATAAAAAGATGCAATGACTTTGGTGCAGGAGGGGTATCTGTAGCGATAGGAGAACTTGCAGACGGACTTTTGATAAATCTTGATAAGGTACCTAAAAAATATGAGGGTCTTGACGGTACTGAACTTGCTATAAGCGAGTCGCAGGAAAGAATGGCCGTTGTAGTGGCAAATTCAGATGCTGCGGAATTTATGAAGCTGGCGGATTTCGAAAACTTAGAGTCAACAGTAGTAGCCGAGGTTACAGAGAAACCAAGGCTTGTTATGACATGGAACGGCAAAACAATCGTTGACATTTCAAGAGAATTTCTTGATTCCAATGGAGCGGAGAAGCATATAACCGTAAAAACAGCAAAGGCCGCAGAGCCTCAGAAAGAAATACCCGACAGCTTCGGCAGGGGCATGAGGGAGCTTGCGGCTGATCTTAATGTGTGCTCCAAAAGAGGCCTTTCGGAGAGATTTGATTCAACGATAGGCGCAGGTACAGTTCTTATGCCTTTTGGAGGCAGATATCAGAGAACCCCGTCACAGGCTATGGCATACAAGATTTCAGTTGAGAAAAAGGATACAAAAACGTGTTCTCTGATGTCGTGGGGCTACAATCCGTATATTTCATCAGCAAGCCCGTATCATGGAGCATATACTGCAGTTATAGAGTCTGTCTCAAAACTTATAGCCTCGGGCGCTGAGTTTAAAGATGTATATCTGACTTTTCAGGAATACTTTGAAAAGCTGGGAAAAGACAGTGAGAAATGGGGCAAACCTCTGTCAGCTCTACTGGGAGCTTTCAAAGCGCAGATGGGGCTTGGCATAGCTGCAATAGGCGGTAAGGACTCTATGAGCGGTACCTTTGAGGATATAAATGTGCCGCCTACACTTGTGTCCTTTGCGGTTACGACCGAAAATATCGACAATATATTAAGCAATGATTTTAAGGCGGCAGGGCACAGGGTTCTTTTGATTAAGCCTGATACAGACAGCGACGGACTTGTAAACCTGAGAAGCCTCAAAACAGTGTTCAGTGAAGTCACAAGACTTATGAGAGAGGGCAGGGTATATGCTGCATATACGCCGGGATTTGGCGGAGTTGCAGAGGCTGTTATGAAGATGTGCTTTGGAAACGGCATAGGTTTTGAATTTGAGGCAGGGCTTGCTCCGGAGGAAATCTTCGGATATGCTTACGGGTCATTTCTGCTTGAGGTCGATGCGGATACCAAGGCTTCCGCAGGAAATGCAACTGTGCTGAATATAGGTAAGACGACTGCTTCAGACTGCATATCGCGCGGCAGTGAAAGCGTATCGCTTGAGGAGCTTGCCGATATTTATGAGGGCAGACTTGAAAGCGTATATACCTGCAATATAAACACAGAAAAATCGGATATACCTGCTGTGGAATACAGGTTCGAGGGGATAAGAAAAGCTCCTGCAGTTAAAATTGCAGAGCCAAAGGTTCTCATACCGGTATTTCCGGGAACAAACTGCGAATATGATTCCGCAAAGGCGATGGCGGCAGCAGGCGCTGAGCCGGAAATCTTCCTCATAAAGAACAGAAGCGCAGAGGATATTGCAGAGTCTGTCAGGGCATTTGCAGATAAGGTCAGAGAGTCGCAGATGATTTTCATACCGGGAGGCTTCTCCGGCGGAGATGAGCCTGACGGATCAGGTAAATTCATAACGGCATTTTTCAGAAATGAAGCTGTCAGAGATGCAGTTACAGAGCTTATGGACGAAAGAGAGGGCCTTATGTGCGGTATCTGCAACGGATTTCAGGCGCTTATCAAGCTGGGCCTTGTGCCTTACGGCAGAATAATGGAAACAGATGAAAGATGTCCGACACTGGCTCTTAATGCAATAGGCAGGCATCAGTCGAAGATTGTAAGGACAAGGATTGCATCAAATATGTCGCCATGGCTTGCAGATACAGAGGTCGGCGATGTGTTCACAATGCCGGTATCTCACGGAGAGGGCAGATTTGCAGCGGATGATAAGCTGATAAAGCAGCTTGTACAAAACGGGCAGATTGCAACTCAGTATGTTGATTTTGACGGAAACCCTACCGATGATGTACAGTTTAATCCAAACGGATCATTCTATGCTGTTGAGGGCATCACTTCGCCTGACGGCAGAATATTCGGCAAGATGGGACACACGGAACGCGCAGGCTACGGCCTTTACAAAAATGTGCCGGGAAGGTATGAGCTTGATATGTTCAGATCGGCGGTTAAATATTTCAGATAAATTTATTAAGTTTTTCATTTGTCAAGTTTCGTGAAAACCATTGAAATTACAACGAGTAAATTAATTTAAAAAAAGGAATTGACGGTAAAAACGAAGTGTAGTAAAATGGTAGCATAGAAAAATTTGTAAAGACGCACAGATAAGCCGTTTAGGCTGAATTAAGTTTCAGCTT
>CAKQOW010000058.1 GCA_934256595.1 uncultured Clostridia bacterium | reverse complement strand
GTGCGTCATGGCACAGTAAGCATCTTGCTGCCTCTTCGATAGCAGTTCTGTGTGTGAATCCTGCTACAGCTTCAGCAATGTAATCAGTTTTTGTTACCTTACTCAATTTAAAATTCCTCCCTTTTATATGATTTCTACCACTATTTTACATAATGCTTTAAATTTTCGTAGTATGAAACTAGTTACAGTCAATATAATATCATATTTTTTCAGATTTGCAAGTAGCAAAATAATTTTTTAATTAAATTTTTAGAAAATTTAAAACTATTTTTTCCCATTATAAATATGTCAAATTGTATTTCGGGGTATTGAGCTTGCCTGAAAAAAGCACTAAAATAATACTGTAAAGAGGTGAATAAATTTTGAAAGAAAAAACGGATATGCTAAACGGCTCCATATGGAACAAGCTTCCGCGGTTTGCGCTTCCTGTTGCGGCAACAGGCATTTTAGGACAGCTTTTTAATGCCTCAGACCTTGCAATAGTCGGAAATTTTACGGGAGCCAACAAGACTGTAGCCGTTGCGGCAGTCGGAGCAAACAGCCCTGTCATAGGACTCATACTCAACTTTTTTATAGGGATTGCGCTTGGCGCTAATATTGTAATCGCTCACGCCGTAGGCAGAGGCGACGACAAAACTATCCGCAAGGCCGTAAACACTTCAATAATAATGGCGCTGGCAGGCGGTATCGCCATTGCGGTTTTAGGAGAACTTGGGATTGAAACACTGCTCAGGTGGCTTAATATTCCCGATGATGTATTCCCCTATGCCCTTTTGTATATAAGGATATATCTGCTTGGAATGCCCGCTATACTTCTGTATAACTTTGAGGCCGCTATTTTCAGAAGCATCGGAGATACCAAAGTCCCTCTGGGAGTTCTTGCGGTATCGGGACTTCTCAATGTGGCTTTAAATCTGTTTTTTGTAATCGTGCTGGATATGACTGTAGACGGTGTCGCCGTTGCAACGGTTATTTCAAATATCGTATCTGCCGCAATACTGTTCATACTGCTTCTCAGGACAGACAAATCCATACATATAGATATGAAAGATATACGCTTTGACAGAGAATGCTTTACAAAGATAATTAAAATAGGACTTCCGGCAGGGCTTCAGAGCGCAGTATTCGCTTTTGCAAATATTGTGATACAGGCTGCCATAAACAGCCTCGGAACTATTGTTATCGCCGCTTCAAGCGCAGCATTTAACATTGAAATATTCGCATATTATGTGCTTAATTCTTTCAGTCAGGCCTGCACCACCTTTGTGGGACAGAACTACGGCGCAGGACAGATAAAGCGCTGCAAAAAAATACTGCTTCTGTGCATATTAGAAGATGCCATAGCCTCCGCTGCCGTAATCTCTCTTGTGCTGCTTTCGGGCAGATTTCTGCTTTCGATATTCAACAGCGATCCGCAGGTTATAGATATAGGATATACAAGGCTTCTCATAATACTGTCAGCCTATACTTTCAGTATGCTGTATGAGAATATGTCGGGATATTTAAGAGGCTTTGGCGACTCCCTTATACCCGCAGTGCTTACGGTTATAGGTGTATGCGCAGTAAGAATTACGTGGATTTACACTGTTTTTCAGGTCCACAGAACCTTTACTTCAATTATGATAGCCTACCCTGTAAGTCTGTTTACCACAGCGCTCCTTATCTTTGTTGCGCTGATGATTTACAGACCGTCACGCAGGTATGCAGAAGCAGAAACAGAAAAGGAACAATATGAACATTAAAAAGATAGACAAACAAAATACAGAAAAAGCCCTGCTCCTTGTTCGGAGGTTTTTTAACACCTTCGAAGCCCCTGATTATTCAGAGGAAGGTGTAGAGGAATTTCACAGAAGTATCAGCGATAAGAACTACCTTTCGCAGCTTACAATGTACGGAGCTTTTATCAATAACCAGATAACCGGAGTTATCGCCTCAAGAAACGGCGGCAGTCATATTGCCCTGTTTTTTGTGGAGGGTAAATTTCACAGACAGGGAATAGGAAAAAAGCTCTTTGAAGAATTATTAAAGGATTGCAGAAGTGACAGAATAACGGTTAATTCCTCACCCTATGCGGTGTCTGTATATAAGAAGCTGGGCTTTAACTGCACCGATAAGGAACAGACAGTAAAAGGCATCAGATTTACGCCTATGGAGCTTGAAATCAAATCTGCTCTTGCAGAGAGAATTCATACCACTCCCATGGGCATCGACAGGATTAAGAGAAACCTCAAGGCAGATACAGATGTAATTTCCCTCTGTCAGAACATCATACGAGATGAAAACTGCACTGTAAGACGTAAGGGCAAAAACTGGTACTGTGAAAACGGCAGCATCAACATAACCGTCAATGCTTCAAGCTATACCGTAATCACAGCGCATACTAAAAAAATCACCCCTTAACTGAGGTGATTTAAGTCTGCTATCAGCCCGGAGGCCATATCATTTTTCTCTTGCCGAGAAGATGAAAATGCAGATGCTTAACAGTCTGCAGACCATCCTCGCCGCAGTTGTTAACAAGCCTGTAGCCGTTTTCGAGTCCAAGCTCTGCCGCTATATCCTTGACTTTCATAAGTATATAGCCCAAAAGATCCCTATCCTCCTCTGTAACATCATCAAGCGATGCTATATGCTTCTTAGGTATAATCAGCACATGAACAGGAGCCTGCGGATCAAGATCGTGAAATGCCAGAATTTTATCATCTTCGTAAGCGATATTTCCCGGTATTTCCCTGTCTGCTATCTTGCAGAAAATACAATCACTCATATCTATAGTTCCTCCTCTAATATTTCACAGGAAACACCGTCATACATTAACCCGGTTATTTTCACATCGCGCAGAGTATTGAGAAATCTCTCATCTGCCTGTGCATAAACCTTGATGTAATTATCGGTATAACCTGTAATTTTATCTTTATCTGTTTCTTCAAACAATACCTGCCTTATCTCTCCTGTGCAGGCTGTCATAAATTCCTTTGAAACCCTGTCTGCCTCTGCAATCAGAGCAGCGCTTCTGCTTTTTTTGACCTGAGGTTCAATCTGGTTCTCCATGACAGCCGCCGCAGTACCCTTTCGCTTTGAATACTGAAAAGCGTGTACCCTGAGGAAGTCGGCCTCACGAACCATATTCATACTGTCTGCAAAATCCTCATCGGTTTCTCCCGGAAAACCGACTATGATGTCTGTGGTAATTCCGTAATGCAGATCCTTATCTCTCAGTACCTTAACTATATCAAGGTAATCCTCTCTCGTATAGTTTCTGTTCATTGCAGAGATTATACTGCTGCTTCCGCTCTGAATTGACAGATGCAGATGATGACACAGCCTGTCATATTCAAGAAGTCTCTTTACATAGTCGCTGTTTACTGCCGTAGGCTCAAGCGAGCTAAGTCTGATGCGGAAATCTCCCGGCATTTTGTCAAGCAGATGTATTATGATTTCGATGCCGTGCATATTCCCGATATCAGTGTCATCAATATCGCATACAAATCCCTGCTCCGTACCGTACAGAGCGGCATTGATGCCTGTAAGTATCAGTTCCTTAAAGCCTGCTCTGACAAGGCTCTCTGCTTCTTTGAGGATTTCTGAAGGTCTTCTTGACCTGACGCTGCCTCTTGCAAAAGGTATAATGCAGTAGGAGCAAAACCTGTCGCAGCCCTCCTGTATTTTAATATATGCTCTGGTCCTTGACTCCATTGAGGTTATCGTGCCTATCTCCTCATATGTATCAAGCTCCTCATAGGATTTCACCTGTCTGATTTTACTGCCTTTGCGGATATACTCCTCAACCAGAGCCACCATGGCGGATTTCTCGTTGGTACCCGCAATTATATCCACGCCCTCTATTGCCGCAACCTCCTCCGGCGATACCTGTACATAACAGCCTGTTACTGCAATGGCGGCATCGGGATTGATTGCTCTGGCACGCCTTATGAACTGTCTTGATTTACGGTCCGCAAGGTTTGTCACTGTGCATGTGTTAATCACATATACATCGGCAAATTCTGTATCCGGTACTGTCTCGTGCCCTGCTTTTTTGAAATTTTCTTTGAGGCCCTCGGTTTCATACTGATTAACCTTGCAGCCTAGTGTGTGAAATGCTATTTTCATCAGTTACCTCAATTCAACTTTTGTCTGTACAGACATTATTGTAACATATATCGCATATATTATCATCAGCTAATTGTTCTCCGGAGGCAAATATGAGAGATATAAAAAAAATTGTTTTTTTTACCCTTGTTCCTGTAATTCTAATTGCCGCAGCATATACTTATTCATGGGTATCTCATGAAAAGGTGCAGGATATAAACGCCGATTACAGCGAAACCGTAAAGGTTCCGATTATAATGTATCACGGACTGATTAAGGATTCCAGTTTACAGACAGAATACTTCATCAGTCCCGACAGATTCGAAGAGGATCTGAAATACATAAAGGAAAACGGCTATACTCCTGTGTTTATGTCCGACCTTATCGACTTTGTCTGTGAAAACAGGCCTCTGCCCGAAAAGCCGATTGTTCTGTCTTTTGATGACGGATACTACAACAACTATTGTTATGCCTACCCTCTGCTTAAAAAGTACAACATGAAGGCAGTTATATCCATAATCGGTCTATATACTGACAAATTCAGCAAAGCTGATGAAAACAACGCCGCATATTCTCATATCACATGGAAACAGATTAATGAAATGACAGAATCCGGTCTTGTAGAAATACAGAACCATACATATAATATGCACGAAATCGGCGAAAGGCGCGGGAGCGCCATGAAACAGAATGAAACCGTAACCCAGTACAGAAAGATTCTTACTGATGACCTTATCAGGCTTCAGAAAGAAATAAAGCATTATACCGGCAAAGCTCCCGATACTTTTACCTATCCCTTTGGCATCTGCAGCGATCATGAAGAGGATATTGTAAAGGAACTCGGCTTCAAAGCCACCCTGAGCTGCAGTGAAGGTATCAACTATATCACATTCAGTGATAGGGAATGTCTGTATCAGCTGAAAAGATACCTGCGTGACAAAGACAGTACCAGCAGTACAATGTTTGAAAAGTTCAAATAGAGGCTTTTCTCTTAACCCGGCTGTTTCTTTGCCAGCAGGCAGCAGCATATGCCTTGGGGCGCAGTTATTTCGTGCCCCCTGTTCATCAGGTTGTAATTTGCAAAATACATGTCCTCAAGCTCACTGCAATCCGAATTTTCGTAGATGAGAAGCCCTGCATTATCTGCAATGGCTTCTATATCGCCTAAGGAGTACTCTGCCTGCATTGTTTCATCTGCCGCCTTTGCCAGTGCCTTGTTTATTTCCTTGTTCCGGCTCCTGCTTATATCGGGATAGTCAAAGGCTATACAGCTTCCCTGCGGCATATGCTCTGCTAAAATTCCGACAGTATGTCCAAAGGTTTCTTTGCTGAGATAATAGCTTATCCCCATAAGGCTGCAGTAGGTCTTGCGCCCCGCATCAAAGTCAGTATCAAGCAGCTTGTCTATCCAGCTGCCGTTAAAGTCACAGCCTATATATGACACATTGCTGCTGTCTATCTCCGCCGCATCTACTCGCCTGATTTTATCCTCTGTCATCTCTGGCATATCAAGCTCAAAGACCTTAACCCTGTCATTTACCATATATCCTGACGTATCATAGCCTGCCGCCATAATCACATACTGGCAAAGCCCCAGTCTGATTTCGTTGTTCAGGTGGTTTTTGTTAAAAGCAGATCTTGCAAGAACTGATGGCGCAAGCTGGTTGTTTACAATCCACTCAAGCGGGTTGTCTCCGCTGTATCCGGGGTTGAAAAACGATATTCCTCCTGCCATATTTGCAGCAATGCCGTCATATTCCTGCTGACTGAGAAGTTTTCCCGCAAGCTCATCGTTATAGATTTTCACTATGCTGTTTTGGGTATGGTAGCTTCTTGCAAAGCAGCTCACCATTGCAGTCATATTTTTGTTCATATTATCACCTCCGTATTCTTAATACACCTATAAGAATATTATTACAAGTCTTGACAAATGAACGATTTTGTGGTAATATAAACACATAGAGAGTGAGAAAAAAGTTTCCCACTCTCTGTTTTTGTTATAGTTATTAAAATTCAGGCATGCTGTAAAACAGTCATTTATTTTATCCTTTTTTCAAACAGTACCAGATTGACATCAGGTATGCCGTTGAATACGCAGGGTACAATTCCCGCCTCGCGGTACCCCAGCTTGTTATACAGGGCTCTTGCTCCTGTGTTTCTTTCGTTGGTATCAAGCCGTAAAGCAGTACAGTTTTCCTGCTTTGCAAGCTTTTCGTAGAAATCCACAAAGGCGCTGCCTATGCCTCTGCCTGCTGCCTTTGGGTCTACAGTCAGAGTATGTATCACCATAACTTTATCGTCAGGAGCCTCATATATGAAATCTCCTCCGGCGTATACATCTACCTGTTGACGATTTATAATTGCGGAGGCAAGGATGCTTCCCTCATCTTCGCAGACATACATATCATCTCTGCCCACTGCATCTGCCGCAGTCTGCTCAACCGGATATACGCCTTTAATCCAGCCGGTAGTCAGTCTGCCGTCACTTTCCTCATTATGAATATGCTCATATATATCTGCAATCTGTTTAATATCTGTTTTTTCTGCTTTTCTTATATTAATCATTTGAAAACTTCCTTTTCTTCCAGTTCATCATAGTCAAGTCCCAGTTTTTCTATTATCTCTCTGGTGTGATAGCCTGCGGGGTAGCCTGCAAATTTGTATTCGCACGGACATTCGCTGAGCTTTACTGAGGTTGCAAGCTGCTTAACAGTTATATCCTCATAAGTCGGCAGTTTAACATCAACCACCATTTCTCTTGCCTTTATCTGCTCATCTTCAAGCAAAGCCTCTTTAAGATCAAGTACAGGCTGAACGCACGCGTCGTAATGAGAAAATATCTCTACCCATTCATCTCTTGTCTTTGTCTTGAATATGCCTCTTATCTCAGCCTTTACCTCTGCGATATTCTCCGGCCATACACTCCCCTCTATTAAATCTTCTCTGCCTATGGCAGTGCAGAACTGCTTCCAGAACTTAGGCTCAAGAGAGCCTACGCTCATATATCCGCCGTCTTTAGTCTTATAGAAATCATATATGCAGCCGCCGTTTAATCTCTCGCCCTCTCTAAAAGGCTGTCTGCCCGATACTAAAAATGCAGCGCCGTCTATGCTGTTAAACGGTACGCAGCCGTCCATCATAGCCACATCTATAAACTGACCCCTGCCGGTGTTTCTTCTGTAGTTTACAGCCGCCAGTATTCCTATTACAGAGTTTAGCGAACCTACGGCGATGTCTGCAATCTGGAAATTCATAAGTGACGGACCCTCAGCTTCCCTGCCTGCATGGGATATTATGCCGCTTCTTGACATATAGTTGATATCGTGGCCTGCGGCATCACGAAGTGGCCCTGTCTGTCCGTAGCCTGTAAGGGAACAGTAAATAACCGCAGGGTTTACTGCCTTTAAATCCTCATAGCCAAGCCCCAGTCTGTCCATAACGCCGGGTCTGAACTGCTCCATAACTATATCGTATTCTTTTACAAGTTCTTTGACTATATCTCTGCCCTCCTTTGTCTTGAGGTTCAGAAACATTGTTTTTTTGTTCCTGCCAAGCCACGCCTGACTTGCGGATATATCCGTACCCTCGATAAACGGCGGATAGTCCGTAACGATGTCAGGTTTGCTTGCAGAGCCTATTTTGAGTACCTCGGCTCCCATATCCGCCAGCATAAGCGTTGCATAAGGTCCGGGAAGCAGTGTTGAAAAGTCCAGTATTTTTAATCCGTCCAGTGAGCCCATAGTTTATCTCCTTTGAAATTTAATATATACTACCATAGTATAGTAAAACCTCCCCTGTATCAAGAGGAGGTTTTGTATTTACAGTTTGTTTTATCTTACCGGTTTTGGCAGACGCTCTGCGATCATATTCATCAGATTGTCTGTGCATTTTAACGGATCTGCAAATTTTGCGTCAGCTACAGTTACAAGCTGAGGCTCTGCAGGAGTTAAAACTCCGCCGTAGATTTCATAAAGCTCACCATACTTATATGCAGGAAGTACATCTTCCATTTCACACGAAATATCATAAGTGTCCTCAAAATCAAATTCCACTTCGTAAACGTGTGCGATTTCCGCTGCGATTTCCCAGTTGCTGAATATAACATCTTCTTCAACGGCCGCCTCTACAGGCTGAAGTCTTCTTTCAGTATTAGTGAAGGTACCGTCTGTTGAAGCAAAGCCTGTGCCCGGAAGAACCACATCTGCCGCTTCAGCAGTTGCTGTCATATGGGTATCGACTACCGCCATAAATTCAAGTGCATCTGCATCAAGCATGCCTGCACCGACAGGATCTTCACCGAATACCAGAAGTGCCTTAATGCCGTCCACAGCCTCTGCGCCAGCTCTTATGCCCATATCAACCAGTCCCTGTGAGTTATTCTTAGCCTTAACCTGAAGTATACCGTTTCTAGGGCTTCCGATATGACCTGAAACAACAGCTATATCAGCTATAAGGGCTGCTGCTTCTGTTGTTACAAGGTTCTGCGCAAATACTATCATTGAATGTTTTGCTGATATATATGCTTCTGCTGCAGCTTTGATTTCATCTGTAACCTTGACGTTTTCTAGGCTCTTTGCAAATTCCTCATAACCTGCTGTCTGTACTGCGCTGCCGCTTTCTATTACAGTCTTTGCAATCTGTTTAAGAGCATTGAGGTCATTATCTGTATATACAGTCTTTGCAAAGTCCATATGCTGTTCATATCCTGCAGGATTAATCAGATATACTTCCCTGCCTGCCTCTGCTGCCTGTTTTAATTTAAGACCGATTACAGGATTGTCTGCAAAGTTAAATCCTGCAGCTACAATTACATCTGTTGAAAGCAGCTCATCTATAGTGTTAGGTGAAGCGTCAAATCCGAGAACCTGCGCTATGCCGCTTGCTCTATTGTTGAAGCATAAAGTCTTAGCTCCCATAACTCCCGCAAGCTTCTTCACAGCATATGCTTCTTCGTTTGTAAATCTGTCTGAAACCGCAACAGCTACAGCGTCCTTGCCGTATTTAGCCGCAGCAGCCTCAAGCTTCTTTGCAACCATTACAAACGCTTCGTGATAATCAGTTGTTCTGAAACCGTCTCCGTCTTTAATCATAGGATCAACCAGCTTGCCCTCAAGTACTGAGCAGTCAAAGCCCCATTTACCCTTACCGCATGCAAGTCCTGCGTTTACAGGAGCTTCCTTGTCAGGATTTGCTTTAATCAGCATATCTCCGCAGGATTCAAGCTCAAGTCCGCAGCCTACCGAGCAGTATGCGCAGGTTGTAGCTGTAATATCTGTTTCAACAGGAACTTCCTTTGCAACTGACTGTCTTTCCTGAAGCGCGCCTGTAGGGCATACGCTTACGCACTGACCGCATGAAATACAGCCTGACTCTGCAAGAGGTTTTTCGAAAGTAGGTTTAACAACTGTGTCAAAGCCTCTGTGAACAAGACCCAGCGCACCAACACCCATAACCTCATCGCATACTCTTACGCATAATCCGCAAAGAATACACTTGTTAGGATCTCTTACTATGAACGGGTGATCGTCCTCAAATTCTATCTTGTTGATGTCGCCTGCAAATCTGTCAGGTTTTACATCATATTCGTTTGCAAAATCTATAAGCTTGCATTCGAAGTAGTCGTGACAGCCACATTCAAGACATCTGTTTGCTTCCTTAACTGCCTGCTCTTCGTCATAGCCGTCAACAACCTCTGTGAAGTTGTCTTTTCTTTCTTTGGCTTCAAGCTGGCTCATTACAGGTCTGCATTCTCTTTCTCTGTCCTCGAAAGTTCTCGCTGTAATGTCGTGTCTTTCAACTACGAACGGTTTTTCGTATTTAACATCTTCTCCGTTAAGATATGCATCGATAACATATGAGGATTTTCTTGCGTCTGCAATAGCCTCGATTGCTATTGATATCTTGTCGTTACCGCAGTCGCCGCCGGCAAATACGCCCGGAATGCTTGTCATGAATGTTTCAGGGTCGTATGCTATCGCATTCTTTCTTGTCTTGTCAAGTCCCTCAAACATGCTTGCATCTACTGCCTGTCCTATTGCAAGTATCATAGTATCTATATCAAGATATTCAAATTTGCCCTCTACAGGTACAGGTCTTCTTCTGCCTGAGGCATCAGGCTCGCCAAGCTCCATAACCTGCAGCTTAACCTGCTTAACGTGACCGTTTTCGTCAGCTATAACCTCTGCAGGGTTTGTAAGGTTCTTGAATATAACGCCTTCCTCTTCGGCCTCAACGATTTCAACCATATCGGCAGGCATTTCGTCCTTGGTTCTTCTGTAGATGTTATAAACTTCTTTGGCTCCGAGTCTTACGGCTGTTCTGCAGGCGTCCATTGCAGTGTTGCCGCCGCCTACTATTGCAACTTTCTCGCCAAGGTCTATATATTCGTTTCTTACTACTTTGCGCAGGAAGTCAATACCGCCTATAACGCCCTCTGAGTCTTCACCCGGGCAGCCTACGCCTGTTGATACCCACGCGCCTATACCGATAAGCACTGCATCGAAATCCTGTTTTACTGTTTCAAACGGAATGTCAACGCCTATTTTGGTATTTGTTATAAGGCTTACTCCCATTCTTTCGATAAGCTCTATTTCCTGATCGAGAACTTCCTTTGGAAGTCTGTATTCAGGGATACCGTATCTGAGCATACCGCCTGCCTTGGGCATCGCTTCAAATACTGTAACGCTGTGTCCCATCTGTCTTAAGAATGCAGCCGCTGAAAGTCCCATAGGACCGCCGCCGATGATACCTACGCTCTTGCCTGTTTCCTCTTCGATTTCAGGCTTCCAAGCGTCTTCCATAAGGTCAGCGTCTGCTGCAAATCTCTTGAGGTTCTGAATTGCAATCGGCTCGTCTATAAGGCCTCTTCTGCATTCCTTTTCACAAGGGTGAGGACATACTCTGCCTATTGCCGCAGGTAGCGGAATTTTATCTTTGATAAGCCTGATAGCTTCTTCGTATTCTCCGTTTGCGATAAGTCCCACATAGCCCTGACAGTCTGTGTTTGCAGGACATGCCAGTACACATGGAGGTCTGCAGTCGCCCACATGGTTTGAAAGCAGAAGCTCAAGGTTTGTTTTTCTTGATTCTATAACTCTGTTGGTATTGGTTCTTACGATCATACCGTCTGCAATCTGTGTTGCGCAGGCCTTGCAGAGCTTAGGGTTGCCCTCAACCTCTGTCATACATAATCCGCATGAACCGTATATTTTAGTTCTTTCATCATAGCAGAGAGTAGGAATAAATATGTCATTTTCTCTTGCTACTTCTAAGATAGTCTGTCCCGGAATTCCGAATACTTCTTTTCCGTCAATGTTTAATCTGAAATTTTTCATTTTATTCCTCCTTTCTTACTTTCTTATTATTGCACCAAACTTGCAGTGTTCCTCACACTTGCCGCATTTAATACACTTGTCTTTATCAATAATATGTTTTTCTTTAACCTTGCCGCTGATAGCATCAACAGGACAGTTTCTTGCACATAACGTACAACCCTTGCACGCGTCTGTAATTTCAAATGAAATAAGTGCTGTGCAGGATTTGGCGGTACATTTCTTATTATAGATATGATCCTCGTATTCATTTCTGAAATATTTAAGAGTAGTAAGAACAGGATTTGGAGCTGTCTGTCCGAGACCGCAAAGTGAGCCGTCTTTAATCTTCATAGCCAGTTCCTCCAGCTTTTCGATATCGCCGTCCTGACCCTTGCCCTGTGTTATTCTTTCGAGGATTTCAAGCATTCTCTTGGTACCTATTCTGCAGTAGTTGCATTTGCCGCAGGATTCTTTTCTTGTGAAGTCAAGGAAGTATCTTGCCATATCAACCATACAGGTGTTCTCGTCCATAACGATCATACCGCCGGAGCCTACGATAGCGCCTGTCTTGTTGATATCCTCATAAGTTACAGGAGTATCTATAAGTGATGCAGGAATACAGCCGCCTGACGGTCCGCCCATCTGAACTGCCTTGAATTCCTTGTCGTTTTTGATGCCTCCGCCGATTCCGAAGATTACGTCTTTTAGAGGAAGTCCCATAGGAACCTCTACAAGTCCGCCTTTCTTAATCTTGCCTGCAAGAGCAAATACCTTGGTACCCTTTGATTTTTCAGTACCCATGGCACCGAAAGCGGCTCCTCCGTTTGCCATTATCCAAGGTACGTTTGCAAAAGTTTCAACGTTGTTGATGTTGGTTGGCTTCTGCCAGTAACCTTTTGCTGCAGGGAAAGGAGGTTTAAGTCTAGGCATACCTCTTTCGCCCTCAAGTGAAGCGATAAGCGCTGTTTCCTCGCCGCATACGAATGCTCCTGCGCCGGCTTTAATTCTGATATCAAAATCCCAGCCTGAGCCAAACAGATTCTTTCCTAAGAAGCCTTTTTCTCTTGCCTGCTCCATAGCAATTTCAAGTCTCTTGATTGCAAGAGGATATTCAGCTCTGCAGTAGATAACGCCCTCCATAGCGCCCATTGCATAACCGCCTATAATCATACCCTCAAGAAGTGAGTGAGGGTCGCCCTCAAGGACTGATCTGTCCATAAATGCGCCGGGATCTCCCTCGTCGGCATTACATACGATATATTTCTCTTTGCCCGGCGAACTCTTTGCGGCATTCCATTTGAACCATGTAGGGAAACCTGCGCCGCCTCTGCCTCTTAAACCTGAAATTTTGATTTCTTCGATAACCTCATCAGGTGTCATCTGTGTAACAGCTTTTTCGGCAGCCTTGTATCCGCCTACTGCTGTGTATTCTTCTATTTTTTCAGGATTTATAAGGCCGCAGTTTCTCAGTACAACTCTGTGCTGCTTATTTATAAATTCCTTATCCTCGCTGCTGATTGCAACATTCTCTGCAGGCTTGCCGCCGGCAAGATGACTGTCAACGATTTCTGCAACGTTTTCAGGCTGTACCTTGACATATCTGGTCATTTCGCCGTTGTCCCCGTAAACATCAACTATTGGCTCCAGATAGCATGTTCCCACGCAGCCTGTAATATCTATCTTAACGTCAAGATTTTTCTCTGCAATCTGCTTCTCAAACTCGGCTGCTGTTTTTCTGGCGCCTGTTGCAACACCGCAGCTGCCCTGTCCGATAACAACTTTCATACTGTTCACCTCCTATGCCCCTTCTCTGATTTCATCAAGAATTTTTCTTACTTTGTCTTTGGTAAGATTACCGTAGGTTTCATCACCCTCAGCACTTTTAACCATCATTACGGGTGCAAGTGAACAGCAGCCAAGACAGGCTACGTTGTTAAGTGTAAATATACCATCTTCTGTTGTTTCACCGTCAGAAATGCCAAGATGCTCGCAAACAGCCTCTTCGATCATTTTTGAACCGTTAACATGACAGGCCGTACCCTGGCACAGCATAATCAGATACTTGCCTATAGGCTTCAATCTGAACTGAGAATAAAAGGTAGCCACACCGTAAATTTTTGCAGGTCTGATTCCTGTCGTTTCAGAAATGTAATTAATGGCATCTACTGAAAGATATCCGTAAATGTCCTGTGTCTTCTGTAAAATTGTAATCAGACTGCCCGGAACTTTGGCGTATTTTTCAAGTACCGGTGCCAATTCTGTAAATGCGTTGGCTTTATCGCCGCCGCAACAACACTGACCGCTCATTTTTGTCCTCCTATTGTTTATATAAATATTTAAGTGTAAACAAAGATTATGTGCATCGCTGCACATATAGTTTCATTATACCATATTAAGAAATTTAAAAGGTATGTGTACTTCATCAGTTCTGTCTTTTCAGCCAGTCACTGTGAAATACATTATACCATCTTGTATACAAGTTGTAAACACTTGTAACCAGTTACATTGTTAATTTTTTGTTTATCTCTATTTATTTTCGGAATATCTTTTTAGTGATTTTGCGTGAACTACTCCGACTTATAGAAGCCGGAGCTTCCTGCTTCAACCACTACTGCATTGGCTGCGGTGTTACGCAACTCAATGTCTTACACAATGTCCACAGGCGTATAAGTTTGGGCTAATTCCATCCCTAC
>CAKQOW010000057.1 GCA_934256595.1 uncultured Clostridia bacterium | reverse complement strand
AATGCACTTTTGGGACAAGCATAAGACAATTACACGCTGTTATGAAATGCTTACACGATCAGTATGTGACCGATACAAACTAACCCAAATGGAGTATGATATACTGATGTTTTTATATAATAATCCGCAGTACAACACAGCGGCTGACATTGTTAAGATTCGCAAATCAACAAAATCGCATGTTTCGACCTCACTCAAATTTCTTGAGGACAGAGGCCTGATTGAAAAAAACAAAGTGAAGATAATAAAAAACATATTCAGATATTTCTGCTGGATCCTGCGCAGGAAATTGTCCGGACCGGACTTAATGTACAGAAACAATTTATGAATAATATGTTTCAGGGGCTGACAGAAGAAGAAATGGCAATGTGTAAGTCTGTTTTTCGCAAGATATGCGATAATGCTGAAAATTATTTAAGTGACATGAGGGAATAGAGGTGAAAAAATGTTTCATGTAAAAAAGAGAAACCTTTTATTGATAGCCGGTATTGTATGGCTTATTGCCGGGTTTAATGTAGCAAGGCTTGGAGCTTTGGCGTATTTTATAATCGAATCAAAATGGTATCTGTATTTGCTTTCGATAGCTATATTTATTGTTTTCGGAAGAATGTTTTTCAAGATGAGCAAAAAACACACAAAAAGAATCCTGAAATACGAGGATTACAAACCAGTCTGGAATTTCTTTGATCTGAAAGCATATCTTATTATGGCTTTTATGATGAGTGTCGGAATCGGTTTCAGAGCCGCAGGAATTTTTCCGGATATTTTTATTGCGTTTTTCTATTCCGGAGTCGGCGGCGCATTAACTCTGGCAGGAATACTGTTTTTTAGAAACTATATCTGTTATCCGAAACTGCTGGAAGAGGAGATTGTAACGTTATGACAGAATTTTCATGTAAACCGCGTGTGTCTGATCTGATGGAGGCAGTATTTGCTGTTACAGGTATCGGGATTATAATTCTGTATATTATTTCAGGCAGCACATACGGATATCATATGACAAGAATGGCAGCAGCTGTTTAATTGAGCTGTTTTACAAAAGAACCGATGATACACTGCATCAGTTTTTGAGAAAGTAATATCGAAGATCCTGTATCCGGAGTGCGGTATCTTTTAAAATATTTATTCTCACTTCAATAATACAGGTTCTTTTTTATTCCTTTTGCCTGAATGTTAGTGTATAATCTTATATATACATACAAAAGGAGAATGAATTTATGACTGAAGGAGTTAAATACAGCCAAATATATTTTGTGAAGATAATAGTGGAGAATGACTGGGGATACCATCTTGAATCACTGTGGTACGGTTCGGAAACAAAAAACCTGGCTCTTATGATTATAGACGTTATGAAGTCGTGGTACGAGCCTAACAGGGAAGTGCTGGGACAAAGTATACGGGACTTTCACGAAAAACTTGAAAAAGCGGCGGACGAGGAGAATCCGGCGCCGATTTCGTTCAGAGAGCTTACAGGCGAAATGTTTCACGAAAACGGTCTTAAACTGACAATAGAAACTACAAACAGTCTTGATGAAATGTATGCGTTTGTATTTAATGAATCCTTTGAAATTTTTGCGGTAAACGGAGAAAATCCGGAAGATTTCAGCAGCGTTTCACAGTATATAGATTATCTTGAAAACACCTGCAAAGCGGATGAACCTATAGTGCTTGCACTGAGATCAAAAGACGAAAATGATATAGCGACTGCCATATGTATGATAGATATTAAATACGACTATTCCGGGCGACATTACATACCTCAGAAGCCCAGAAAATAAAGGTGTTTGAGCTTTTAATTGTCAGATAATTCTACGAAGTTGCTGTGTTTTTGTTACTGTTTTTTTACAAATATCGATAGTCTTTTTTGTTGGATTTTTTCGCTTTAAATTTAGATAAAATATTAACAAACCCATTGACAGTAAAGGCACAAAATAGTATTATTTAATTGTAAAGAAAAATGGTTGATAAACGACCGAATAATTCATAAAAATTTAGGAGGATTTAAAATGGCTAAGATTAAGACAGTTTTAGAATGCATAATGGAGAGAGAAAACAACCCTAAGATGATCGGTTCATATGTAAACTTAAAGACAAGAATGTCAGCTGGCGATGCTCACTATGCCGGTGAACTTGTAGAAGGCGCACACATCGTAACTGCTTGGGGAGATGTTGGAACAGAACTCGCTATCAGACTTCACGGTGACGAATCATTATTCGTAGGTTACTCAGAAGTTAGATACACTGCTCCGGTATTCGCAGGCGACTGGATGGAATACGGCGGATACATCGAAAAGGTTGGTAACACTTCACTTACTTGCAAATTCTTCGCTTACAAATGGATGAAGGATTCAAAGGATGCTGACGGCAACGTAATCAACGGATCAGGCGCAGAAATGATCAACCCACCTGAACTTTGCGCATATGGTACTGGTACTCTTATGGTTAAGAAGCCATTACAGAGACCTGAATTCGCAGATCCTGAATTCGTAGCAGACGCTGAAGCATACAGAAAAGCAAACGCTTAATAATTAAACAAACCGGTCTCCATTAGGTTTCAAGGGTGAAACCTACATAGATTAGCTTTTTACAGATGGACATTTGTCCATCTGTTTTTTATGGTTTCCTGTGACACTTTTATGACACTTTTCATACAGTTTCAAGTAGGAAATGAGATCTGTTATCTGCTATCATTTAAGTGCAATCGGAAATGATTGCTAAAATATGAAAAGGAGATATACGGATTATGAAAAAGAAAAGAATTTGGGGAATAACCCTTGCAGCAATTATGGTGACTTCCGTTATAGGGTCATCAACGGCTGTGTTTGCAGGAGAAAAGACGGGTGGAGATATCCCTCCGGCGCAGATGTCAGAGGTGAGTCAGGATAAGCTTCTGGCAGACCTTGATGCTCTTGCAGATGAGTACAACAGGATATATGATTCTCATATAAACCTGTGGGACAAATTGTATGACGCATACAACAGTCTTGATGAGGACTATGACTTTGAGGCCTTTGATGAAAACAGATTTATACGCAGCCTCAAAACAATGACAGAAACCGAAAAAAACACACTTATTGTAGACATAGAAAAGCTTGACAGGCTTTCAGAAAAGATGGACAGATTATATGAAGAAGCAATGACGATGATCGACCGCGATATGCTTTTTGAAAACGAAGACATAGATCCTGAAACAGCAGCCGAAATGGATGCCCTGGAGGAAGAGTACTTCAGAATTTATAACTCACATTCAGACCTGTGGGAAAAAGTATATGATGCCGAAAAAGACCTTCCGGAAGACTATGATTTTGAAGACTATGACGAAATCGAAGCTATAAAGGGGGTTAAGAGCCTGACAGAAGCTGAAAAAGCTGCCCTGATTGCAGACATAAAAAAGCTTGATGAAATAGAGAAGAAGCTTGATGAGTTATACAAATCTGTATGGGGTGAAGATTACGGTGATGATACTATTGCTTTTGATGATGATAATGTGTAAAATCAGTAATAAGCAGACAATATAAATGATACGGTTTTGCATATGATGACGCAGGATTTTTCAGGAGGCTCAAATGGGGTATTCAATATATATAGCAGAAGATGAAAAAAAAATAAGGGAGCTGATACACAGATTTCTCGAAAGCGACGGATATGCCGTTACCTCATTTGAAAACGGTGATGAGCTTCTGACAGCTTTTCGGAAAAATCCTGCCGATCTTGTAATTCTGGATATTATGATGCCGGGAACAGACGGGCTTGAAATATGCAGCAGACTGAGAGAGTTTACGGACGTGCCGATAATACTGCTTACAGCAAAGGATTCAGAACTGGATTATGTGAGCGGGATAACGCAGGGCAGTGATGACTATCTGACAAAGCCGTTTCGTCCTACAATACTTCTTATGCGTGTCAAAGCTCTCCTAAGACGTGTTGAAATGAGTAAAAACAAAATTCCCGAGGAAAAAAACATCACAGCAGGAGATCTCAGGTTTGTACCGGAGGACAATACCGTGTACTGCAATGATAAAACAATATGTTTTTCGCAGACAGAATTAAAAATGCTTACTTTTATGATGAACCGAGCCGAAAAAGCATATTCAAGAGAAGAATTACTGAATGAAATATGGGGCTATGAGAGTGAAGTTGAAACAAGAGTGACGGATGAAACCATAAGGCGAATAAGAAAAAAACTGCTTCAGGCAGGCAGCGGCGTAAAAATCGAAACTATATGGGGATTCGGATACAGAATGAAAACAGCAGAGGAAACCGGAAATGAAAAGTATTAAACGCAAAATTATCTACATAATTCTTTCATCGGTTTTTTTGCTGTTTTCTGCTTTCTTTTTAATTATGAACGTATTTATTCCGGGGCATTTTGCAAATGAAGCCAAAGAAGCGCTGAAAGCGGAAATCAATTATATGAACGAGGATGGCAGTGACTATGAATGGAGCTTTCTGAGCTACAATATAAAGTATATAGAGGAGAATATACCTTATGAGCTGTACGGCTACGGCAAAGATACTCTCAAAGCCAGGACGGCAATCACAAAATACTGTGAAGAAAACAATACAGAAAACGGCGAATGCTATATCTGTAAAACAGACAGCAGCAAATACGTTTTTATGACGGTGTCAGAAGGTGACAGCGAAGACTATTCGTACATTATGTATATAGATGTAAATCCTGTTACAGAATATATGACTTCTCTTAATCAGATATTTTTCGCAGTTCTGATTGCAGTTTCTGCAATTATGTGCATAATAGGGCTGTATTTCGGCAGAACCGTAGAAAACGCTCAGGAAAAACAGAGGATTTTCTTTCAGAACGCATCACACGAGCTCAAAACACCTCTTATGTCAATACAGGGCTATGCAGAGGGGATAGAAACAGGGGTGCTTGATGCAGGCGATTCAGCCCGCATTATTTTGGAAGAAAGCGACAGAATGACTCAGCTGGTTGAAGAACTGCTGGAGATTTCTAAAATTGATATGGAGCAGATAAACCTGAACAAAACATCGGGAGATATAAGGGAATGTCTTTATGACTGCCTCAGGATGCTTGAGCCTGTGTCAATGCGTGAAAACATCAGGATTACACCTTGTTTTTCGGACAGTCCGGTTTCTGCGGTTTATGATGAAACACAGATGAAAAAAGCTTTTCTTAATATACTTATGAACGGTATAAGATATGCGGGAAGTGAAATTCTCATATTCTGTCATGCGGAGGGAGGCAATGCCGTTATTAAAATACAGGACGACGGCGACGGTATAGCAGAGGAGGATATAAAGCATATATTTGACAGGTTCTACATAGGCAAAACAGGCAATACAGGCATAGGACTGGCTCTTACAAAGGAAATAGTCAGATTGCACAAGGGTAATATAAGAGCATACAACAGTGAAACCGGCGCAGTATTTGAAATAAAACTGCCGTCATGAGCATCACATAGCAGGATAAGGAAAATGCAGATAAAGAGAAAAAGGAGGCTTTTCAGATGACAGTAAAACGATTTTTCATAAGTTTAATCACAGCAGCCTTTTTACTGATGCCGGCAGCGGCATATGCGGCAGAGAATATGGATACCGCAGACGAAAATGAAATTATAATTCCGGGGTCTGTATATATAGAGCTTCATATAGGGAAAACCCATAAGGCCGAAAGCGGCATTGCGGACGGCATATGGAAATCAGACAGCCCTGAAACTGCGTCAGTGACGTCAAAGGGAGGCATTAAGGGAATAAAACCCGGCAGCTGCACAGTCACCTGCACAGACAGACAGAATCCCGAAATCGAAGAAATCTATAATGTTACAGTCAGAGAAAGATTATACAGCAGAGGCAGCGGATACTACGCAGTAACGCAGGAAATAAAGCTGCCGTCGGGCTCATATAATGTGAGCAGAAAAAACATAGGCCTTAAAGTGATATATGTCAACAGAAAAATGCTCGGCACATCACAGGCAAGTTATACAGACAGGACATATTACGCGGTAAAAAACTTTCAGAAGAAATACGGACTCAAGGCTACAGGCAATGTGAATCTGAAGACGTGGGAGGCCATGGGATATTCAAAGAAATCATGGGAAAGTCTTGGCGTTTATGTCACTCCGGTTAAGATTGACGGCGTAAGCAGGAAGTCTGATTATATAAACGCAATGCTTGATACCGCAGCGGAATATGCAAGAGCGGGAACAAGGTACCGCATAGGCTGCTCCGGCAGGCCCGGCACATACGCAGACTGCAGCGGTCTTATATATCAGTGCCTTTATGCAGCCGGAATAAATCCTGACACAAACATCGTGGACCACGCGCTTGCAGAATATGAATACACGTCAAAATGGCTTGCTGAAGACAGGAAGCTGGGCAGGACGGTAAGCTTCAGCAAGAAGAAAAAAGGAGACCTTATATTCTACGGAAATCCCGTATACCACGTTGCAATGTATGCAGGAGGAGGCTATGTGTATGACAGTACGCCTAAATTTGGTGTCAGCAAGCGAAAGACGAACAGACCTGTGTCAAAGGTGGTAAGGGTGTTCTGGTAGGATAATATATGTGAAATAAAGAGAATAATGATGGCGGATTTTCTCTGCTGTAACGAAAAACACCGCCTGTTCAGGCGATGCTTTCTGTTAAGTCTTTGAGCACATATTTGGTAATATTGCTCACGTTTATTATTCCCACCATAGCTCCGTCTTTGATGACAGGGGCTTTTTTTATATGTTTTTTGCTGAGTCTGCTGCAGACATCTGAAATATCATCATCTGCGTTTACGGTTACAACTGATTTTCGGGAGATATTATTTACCTTTGTGTGAACAAGCTCTTTGAGCTTGCTGTCAAAATCTATGGTGATAAACGAGTAGATATTGACAAAGGAAGGGTAGCTGTCCGACAGAAACCTTATAATATCTCCGTCTGATATGAAGCCTGTAAGTCTGCCGCTGTCATCAGTAACAGGCATACCGCTTACTTTCTTCTCGGATATGAGCTTCAGGGCTTCAATAAGGCTGTCATTTTCGTTTACCGTATATACGTCTTTTTTCATTATTTCAAGCAGCGGGCTTTGCGGTTTTGCAGGTGCATTTTTATCACAGAGCAGTGATGATACAGGTCTGTTTACTCTCTTGTAGAAGAAGTTTACCACAAGGCCTGTAGTAAGCGCTGCAATTACGGTTCCCTCTCTGGTTCCGACAATCTTAAAGTCAAAGAATATGAGAGAAAGTATTACCGCAACGATTACATAGGATACATCAAGAACTATTTTTGTCCTGCCGAAGTTTGTGCCGTATTTATCCGATACTGCTTTGACTATGGCTTCACCTGAGTTCATAATAACGTTTGCCGTTACGGAAAGTGAAATGCCAAAGCCTAAAACTATAGTGCCTGCAGCTACAAGAGCCAGCCTGACAGGATAAATGCCTGCAGGGATAAATGAAACCGACCACATTCCGAAATCCACGAATATGCCGAAAAGTACCGAAAGGGGAACCTGCAGAAGCTGCACCGGCTTGAAATCCTTTCGCAGTACAATAATCTGTCCGAGAATAAGTATGCAGTTCCATAATATGAGGAGTACTCCAAAAGACAATGACGGCAGCTTGTAGCTTACCACATTGGCAATGGAGGATATTGGAGATACTCCCAGCTCCGCATGCCTTGTCAGAGCAATGCCCTCTGCGGAAATAAACAGACTTATTATAAACAGCAGATATCGTTTGATTGTTTCTTTTATTGTCACTATAACCCTTCTTTCATATTGGTGTGTATTCTGTCAAGATAATTATTCAGAAGCTGTTTCTCTTCCGATGTGAAGCCGTCTAAGGCTCTGTATTCTATAGCCATAAACTCCTGCCTTATTATTTCACACAGTGTTTTGCCTTTTGGTGTCAGAAAGACATGGTATGACCTGCGGTTGCCGTCTGCTGTTCTTCTCTCAAGAAGCCTGTCTTTTTCCATACCGTTTAAAAGATTTGTCAGTGTTGCAGGCTCAATGCAGCAGCCTGCCGCTATGTCTTTCTGAACTGCTCCGTCGTTATCTGCCAGATAGTCAAGAACCTTTGGCTGACCGGAGGTGAGTCCTGTTGATTTGATAGATGCAAACAGCGCTTTGTGAAAAAGACTGTGATCTGCCATCAGATAATAGTGCAGTGTGTTCATTGATTTCTCCTTTGTTAGAAAACTAATAGTTAGAATACTAACTATATATTATCATACACTGCTGTAGACAGCAAGCTTGTTTTTAAATTTGGAGCAAGACAGCAAGATGGTCATTGAAAAAAGAGAGAGATTTTGATATACTGAGAAAAAATGTTTACTGCCACCGGGTAGTCTGCTTTAGAGCATTCGTTTGCATATCGTTAGGTCTTAGAAGATATGCACTGCGGGTGTTTTTATTTTTGGAGGACATTATGAAAAACTTTACAAGATTTGAAATAGTGCTGTGGGCGGTTTCAGTGTCGGTTGTGACCGCTTCTTTTATCATAGGCGGGAATTTCAGAGTACTTACACTGATAGCATCATTAATCGGTGTTACGGCGCTGATATTTGTTGCAAAGGGAGATGTGACAGGGCAGGTGCTTACAGTTGTGTTCAGCGTACTTTATTCTGTAATTTCATTTGAATTTACCTACTACGGCGAAATGATAACATATATGTTTATGACTGCGCCTATAGCTGCCATGTCTGTTTACACGTGGATAAAACACCCTGAGGAAAAGGGCAAAAGAGAGGTAAGCATAGCAAGGCTGAGCCTAAGGAAAGCTGTAATGCTCTGTATAGCCGCCGTAATTGTCACTGTGATTTTTTATTTTATACTCAGATATTTTAATAATGCGAATCTGTTTTTCAGTACGATATCAATAACCACAAGCTTCCTTGCCTCGGCTCTGATGCTGTTTCGAAGCAGCGCATATGCGCTGGCCTACGGAGCAAACGACATAATCCTTATAATTCTGTGGGTAATGGCAAGCCTTGAGGATACGGCATATCTGCCTATGGTTATGTGCTTTGCAATGTTTCTTGCCAATGACATATACGGCTTTTACAGCTGGCAGAAACGAAAAAAACTTCAGGAGGAAAAAAGACTGTGTTTAGAAAAATGAGGAGATTTAAGCAGGAGCTAAGCAGAGAGGAAAGCATCGGTATACTTGAAAGCAATACGTCAGGTGTTCTGGGCCTTATAGGAGATGACGAATATCCGTATACCGTACCGCTAAGCTATGTATATGATGACGATAAGATATATTTTCACAGCGGCAGAGAGGGTCACAAGGTAAGCGCAATAAAAGCCTGCGACAAAGCATCGTTTTGCGTTATAGATAAAGATGAGATTATGCCTCTGGAGTATACGACATATTTCAGAAGCGTTATAGCTTTCGGAAAGGTGAGATTTTCAGATGACGAAAAGGAGATAATGTACGCTATTGATCTGCTTGCAAGAAAATATGCCCCGGAGGATACAGCCGAAAACAGAAAGGCCGCCATTGACAGAGAATATGATCAGCTTGCTGTGGCGGTTATGGAAATAGAGCATATGACAGGCAAGGAAGCCATAGAGCTTGTTAAAAAAAGAGAAGCCAGATGATATTTTCATTGCGTATTATCCATTTTTTTGCTAAAATTAATCTACTGGGGTTAACGGAGGTAAGAATTTGAGTACACTGGGACATTTTATTATGACATTTTTTATAGCTATGCTGCCTGTTTTAGAGCTTAGGGGAGCTATTCCGATAGGTACGGCGGCAGGGCTTGATCCGAGGCTGGCGCTGGTTGCGGCGTTTCTGGGAAATCTTGTCCCGGTGCCTTTTATAGTTATATTCATAAGAAAAATATTTGTATGGCTCAGAACCAAAAGCGAATTTCTGGACAGAGTTGTTGCCAGAATGGAAGCCAAAGCTGAGAAAAATGCAGACAAGGTGCACAAGTACGAGAATGTAGGACTGTTCATACTGGTGGCGATACCGCTGCCGGGGACAGGGGCGTGGACCGGAGCGCTGGTTGCGGCGTTTCTGGATATGAGGCTCAAAAGATGCTTCCCTGCAATAGCGCTTGGCGTGCTTGCGGCGGGAATTATAGTGTTCTGCCTGACCTACGGCGTAAGCGCACTGTTATAATATTACGATTTAAAAACTGCCGACGGCAGTTTTTTTAGTATCTGCTGCTCTGAAATATTATCATATCCTCGCCTATCTTTAATATGGACTGCCACGGAAGCTGTCTGTATTCTTCAAGTCTCATCTGCTTTGAAGCTTTGAAATCAGATATAAGTATGGCCTTTATTTCACCTGTTTCCGGATCAAAAAGAAGCTCCGAGTCCCACAACTGTCCGTGTCTTGAACCTGTTGACAGATCTATAATTTCCTTGTTGCCTATTTCACTTAACCGCATAATGACCTCCGTAAAAGTAAATACTATTATTAATAATGATATTTATGAGGTGAAAAATTATGTGTGAAAAATCCGAAGAAAAAAAAGAAAACAACAATATATCGGCAGAGGAGCTTGTCAGAGAGCTGGGAGTTTTAAATATGTACAGCGACTTTAAAACAGATATCCAGTATATAAATATAATCGGAAGCATTGAGGGTCATACTGTGCTTCCGCCGGAAAACAAAACAACAAAATACGAGCATGTAATACCGCAGCTTATAGCTGTGGAGGAAAACCCCGAAATCAAGGGTCTGCTGCTCACCCTGAACACTGTGGGCGGCGATGTGGAGGCGGGACTTGCAATAGCGGAGATGATAGCAAGCCTTTCAAAGCCTGTGGTATCAATAGTTTTAGGCGGCGGACACAGCATAGGTATTCCGCTGGCAGTTGCCGCGGATTACTCCTTTATTACCAAAACAGCCACAATGACGCTGCACCCGATCAGAACAAACGGCATGGTGATTACGGCCCAGCCCACATTCGAATATATGAAGAAAACACAGGAAAGAGTTGTAAGCTTCATTGAGGAGCACAGCAGCGCAGACAGAGAAAAAATACTGAGCCTTATAAACTGTACCGACAATATGGCAAACGATGTGGGAACAATTCTTTTTGGAAAAGAAGCGGTGGAAGCCGGACTGATAGATGAAACCGGCGGTATCAGCAGCGCAATAAAAAAATTAAGAAGCATTGACAAATAGTAACAATGTATGTATTATAGTGGTAAAAAAGTATCAGAAAGGGTAGAAGAAATGATTATAGTAAATATTGATTTAAAAGACAAGGAATTTGAAAAAAGACTGGGCAGGGCATTAAGCGGCAGTTTCACTGTTAATTTGTCGGAAAGCTGCTCTGAGGGAAATATTCTGATTACGGATTATGATGCCGAAAGCCCCTGCAGTGAGGGTGCGATTTACCTTGCAGACAGCAGAGCCGTATGCGGAGATAATATAGTGTACAGGTTTGAGAGCGCAGAGCATATATGCAAAAAAGTTCTTTATGAGTACTGCAGATATTATGATGATTATACCCAAATGGCTCTTGGAAGTCCCTGCGGCATTACAGGCGTATGCTCTGCAAGGGGCGGCACAGGCTGCAGCAGTATTGCAATAGGCATAGCGCAGGAAATGCAGAGGGCAAGAAAACAGCAGGTCCTGTATATCAGCCTCGATATGATACCGTTTTCGCCTGCAGGGACAGAATGTGAAATGAATATAAACAGGCTGCTGTTTAATTTCTTTACCAGAGGCTTTCGAAAAGAGGATTTAACAGCCTGCCTGTCATTAGACGAGTATAGAGTTTCATATCTTAATTATGTAAGACCGTATAATAAGCTGCTGCAGCTTCAGGACGGACAGTTTGTAAAGTTTATAAGCACTGTGGCAGAATCGGGTCTGTTTACCCATATAGTGCTGGATATAGGAAGCGGCATAGGCGGAATTTACGACAGTGCGATTTCTTTGTGCAGCAATATAGTTAAGGTAAGTGATGAAAGCAGCGATATATGTATGAAAGACAGTGTCTATGAGGCTCATATCAGAGGGCTTGCGGCAGGCAGCGTGATAAATGCCGTAAATAAATTTACTGTACCCGATGATGATGAAGCAGTCGATGCTGATGCAATATATGTGGATTACTGTCCTGACAGCATTATATTAAAGGAGCAGATGATACATATATCTCCCGAAAAGGAAGTGAATACGAAGATAAACGGGCTTTTAGATAAAATAATGGCAAAATAATAATGCTCTAATAACAAAGTTCTATTGTGAACAGGCGGATTTTTTGATAAAATAGTATCGGATTAAAGAGAAAGGAGTGATAATTTGGAACATTTGGATGCATTCATAGCAGATTTGGCTCTTATGATGCTGGTAGCAGCAGTTGTCTCCCTTCTTTTTAAGAAATTAAAGCAGCCTGTTGTTTTAGGCTATATAGTGGCAGGCTTTCTGATAAGTCCTAATTTCAAACTACTGCCGACGGTGGTGGCTGTTGAGGATATTTCCATGTGGGGTGAAATAGGGATAGTATTTCTTATGTTTGCCCTTGGACTTGAATTCAGTTTCAAAAAAATCGTAGACGTAGGTAAAAGCGCGATTATTACGGCAATGACCGTAATGACTGCAATGATTTTAATAGGATTTCTGATCGGAAGGCTTCTGGGCTGGGGCCAGATGGACAGTATATTCCTCGGCGGGATGCTGTCTATGTCATCGACTATGATAATATTAAAGGCCTATGAGGAATTCGGCATCAAGAGAAAGAAATTCGCCACGCTGGTGCTTGGCACACTTGTAATAGAGGATATCGGAGGAATTTTTATGATGATAATTCTTTCGACTATTGCAGTCAGCAAAGAGAGCGCAGGAGGCATGGCTATTGCAGGAGAACTTGGACTGCTCATTTTATATCTGGTGCTGTGGCTGGCGCTTGGTATATATCTGATACCTACATTTCTCAAAAAAGCCTCTAGGCTTATGAACGACGAGTCTCTGCTTATAGTATCACTTGCCATATGTCTTGGTATGGTAATACTTGCAAATGTGATAGGCTTTTCATCAGCGCTGGGAGCTTTTATAGCAGGTTCAATCATAGGCGGAACTGTGCTTGCAGAGAAAGTTGAGCACATTATCAAGCCTATCAAGGATATGTTCGGGGCAGTGTTCTTCATATCCGTAGGTATGATGATTGTACCCGAAATGCTGTTAGAGTATATAGCTCCGATTCTGCTTATAACGGTTGTTACTATACTGGGGCAGATGACGTTCTCAACCCTTGGCATACTGATATCGGGGAATTCCCTGAATACCGCCATCAGAGGCGGCTTCAGTATGGTGCAGATAGGTGAGTTCTCATTTATAATTGCAACCCTTGGTACTACTCTCGGAGTAACAAGCGACTTCCTGTATCCTATAGTTGTATGCGTATCGGTTATAACTACATTTACAACACCGATATTCATAAAGAATTCCGAGAAGGTATATGATTTTGCAGACGCTAAGCTGCCTGACAAGGCGCACAGATTTATCAGAAGATATACATCTGACCGCAAAACCTCAACAGAGCAGGAATCGGAATGGAAACAGTATCTCACCAAATATATTATCAGAACGCTTATATGCGGAGGCGGCATACTGGTTACCTACTTTGCAGGTATCAAATTTGTTGTGCCTGTGTTTGAAGAACTGATGGGCGCCGGAGCAGGTGACATTGTAGCTGTAATTCTTCTGCTTGCCTGCATACTTATACTTACAAGCATAATGTGTTCAAAACGAAGCATTTACTTTACAAAGCTGTGGCTGAGAAGCAGGACAAACAGACTGCCGCTTGCCGCACTGTACGGTATCAGAATTGTTTTTGTTATGTTTGTAATAATGATGCTGATACGCGACTTCTGGAACATACCTATAGTTATAAATATAGTTATAGGTGCAGTGATAGTAGGTATAGCGATTAAATCAGACTTTATGAGCAGCGCCGCAATCAAAATGGAGATGCAGTTCATATCAAACCTGTCGGAAAAGCAGCTTGCCAAGCTGCAGCAGGAGCGCAAATACAAGAGCAATCATATCTGGCTTGATGAGGTTATACATATATGCGAGATAGAGATAACAAGCGAGCCTAAGAAAAAAACAGTAAAGGAGCTTGCGGGAAACAAGTATCTGGGCATACTGGTTATAAAGATACTCAGAAACGGCTCTCACATAAATATGCCTGACGGCGATGCGCGCATCAAAAAAGGCGATATACTTCATATACTGGGTACAGAAGACGATATCGCGGCATTTATGATTGTGCTTGAGAGAACAAGCAATATGAATATGATAGGTGAAGAAACCGTAACACTTAAAGAATATATTTACGGTCAGGTATTTGACGGCGTAAGCGCAGAGAACCAGATAGTATGCTGTCCTGTTCCTGCCAATAAGGATTCGTCATTTAACAGGAAGCCTATCAGAACCTGTAATTTCAGAAAAGACTACAAGGGCTTCATAATCGGAATCGAAAGAGACAATCTGCCGATTATAAATCCTGATGTTGATACGATTATAGAAACCGGGGACCTGCTCTGGGTAATAGGTACCAGAGCAATGGCAGACGAGCTGCTGCTCAGCGGCGTTCTTGAGATTAACAACGACAATTACTAAAAAACTTTTTTCCCGGAGACTTCGTTGAAACAGCTTGCCTCAGGGACAAAAATCTTGAGAAAAAATGTAAAAATTGAATAAAACTTAAAAATAAAACAGTTGCTAAATGATAGCAGCTGTTTTATTATGTAAACAAAAGAGGATAAAAGGAACTGGTAATAATGGATAAAAAAAGAAATGAGGTAAATGAGATATATGAGATAACAGACATCATAAGGAAACATATAAGCCGAACTAAAGCCAGTGTAGAGGACGATGAGGTTATGGAGATTATAGAGAAATATGTTTTCAGCAGACAGGAGTTTGCTTTCAGAGACTACGAAGAAACACTGCATATAATAAACAGCATATTCTATAATCTGCGAAAGGATCTGAGCATACTTCAGCCGTATATTGAAGATGATGACATTAAAGAGATTATGGTAAATGGTAAGGATAAAATCTTCGTAGAGAAATCCACCGGCATAGAGGAGACAGGAGACAGCTTTTACAGCGCTGAAGCCTTAGAGGAGCTTATAAGACGAATAGCAGCTAAGGTACACAGGGAGTTTAACGAGCTTAATCCCATACTTGATGCCAGACTTGAGGACGGCAGCAGAGTCAACGG
>CAKQOW010000056.1 GCA_934256595.1 uncultured Clostridia bacterium | reverse complement strand
TTACCTTTGAAAGGTCAAACGGTACCTCAAGGTAGTGGTCCGTATAATCCTTGTTCTGTTCAGGGTCTAATACCTCCAGCAGCGCGGAAGCAGGGTCACCCTTATAGTCTGCTCCAATTTTGTCAACCTCATCGAACAGGAATACAGGGTTGTTGGTCCCGGCATCCTTGAGTCCTGAAATAACTCTGCCCGGAATAGCACCTATATATGTCCTTCTGTGTCCTCTGATTTCGGCTTCATCTCTGACTCCGCCAAGGGACATTCTGAAAAATTCTCTGTTAAGTGATCTTGCTATTGATCTTGCTATTGATGTCTTACCTACTCCCGGAGGGCCTACAAGGCACAGGATAGGTCCCTTGAGGCTTTCTGTAAGCTTCATTACAGCTATATACTCAAGTATTCTGTCCTTGACCTTTTCGAGTCCGTAGTGGTCTTCTTCAAGTATCTCCTCAGCTCTCTTGAGGTCAACCTCTGCCTCTGAGGAATTGTTCCAAGGCAGCGCAAGTATGGTTTCGATATATGTTCTTGAAACTGTACTTTCTGCCGACATCGGCTGCATTTTGGTGAAGCGTTTGATTTCCTTTTCGATTTTCTGATGTGTTTTTTCCGGCAGATGCAGGGCTTCGAGTTTTTTGAGCCACTCGTTCTGCTCGTTTTCAACATCTTCATCAATTCCCAGCTCGTCCTGAATAGCTCTCATCTGCTCTCTCAGGTAGTATTCCTTCTGGTTCTGGTTAACCTGACTCTTGACCTTGGCTGAGATGTCCTGCTCGATTTTCATAATCTCGATTTCTCTTATGAGAACCTCGTAGAGCTTGTTTAATCTCTCGCAAACATCAAGCATTTCAAGCAGCTCCTGCTTCTCCTCGATTTTAATATCAAGATGAGATGCCACTATGTCCGCAAAGGTTGAAAGCTCGTCTATTTCCTTGACGGTACCAAGAGTCTCCCCGTTAAGCTTGTGGGTAAGCTCAGCATATTCGTCAAATGCTGTTTCAACGCTTCTCTTGAGCGCCAGTATCTGCGGCGTGATTTCCTCAGGTATGATTTCTTCAACTTCTTCAAGAGTGCACTTGATGTACGGCGCCTCCTGAAGTATCTCGCCGATTTCGGCTCTGTAAAGTCCCTCCACCAAAACTCTGATGGTATCTCCCTGAAGCTTGAGCATCTGTTTGATTTTTGCCACAACGCCTATGCTGTAGTAATCGTCTTTTACAGGCAGCTCCACATCTTCATCCTTCTGTGATGTAAGGAAAATCTTCTGGTTTGTAACCATTGCGGTTTCAAGCGCCTTTACAGATTTTTCCCTGCCCACGTCAAAGTGAAGAACCATATTCGGGAATATGTGAAGTCCTCTCAGAGGAATCATAGGAAGCGCCATAACCTCAGGCTGCTCTCCCTCGGCTTCTTCCGCCGCTTTTTCTTCCATATCAAGAAGCTCGTCTAATAATTCTTCAATATCGTCAGGTATATTTATATTGTCTTTCTTTTTTTCATCAGTCATACATAATCCTCCTGCTGATATATGTAATGAATAAGGCGACATAATGCCGCCTTCACTTTATGATGCTGTTTCTCTGCTGTCTTCTTCAGATGCAAAGACTAAAGTCGGCTGAACGCTGTCAGTGATTGTTCCCTCTGTGACGATGCATTTTACAACGTCCTCTCTTGACGGAATTTCATACATTATATCAGTCATAACTTTTTCAATTATACTTCTTAATCCTCTTGCCCCTGTTTTTCTCTCGATAGCCTGTTTTGCTATGGCTTTGATTGCCTCAGGCTCGAATTCAAGTTCAACGTTGTCTATCTCAAAGAGTTTTTTGTACTGCTTGACAAGAGCGTTTTTAGGCTCTGTAAGTATTCTTACAAGAGCGTCCTCTGAAAGCTCTCTGAGAGTGACTATTGCAGGGAGTCTGCCGATAAATTCAGGTATCAGACCGAACTTCAGCAGATCCTCAGGCTGTATCTGTCTGAGGATTTCCTCCTCGCTCTGGTTCTGTGAAACGATATCGGCGTTAAAGCCTATTGTTTTTTCACCTATTCTTCTCTGTATTATCTTGTCAAGTCCGTCAAATGCTCCGCCGCATATGAACAGTACATTGGTCGTATCAAACTGTATAAACTCCTGCTGAGGGTGCTTGCGGCCGCCCTGAGGAGGCACGTTTGCAACAGTTCCCTCGAGGATTTTTAGCAGCGCCTGCTGTACGCCCTCGCCGCTTACGTCTCTTGTAATAGATACGTTTTCGGATTTCTTGGCGATTTTGTCTATTTCGTCAACGTATATAATGCCTTTCTGGGCTTTTTCTATATCATAATCTGCAGCCTGAAGCAGTTTAAGCAGAATGTTTTCAACGTCTTCTCCCACATATCCGGCTTCTGTAAGCGCTGTGGCATCTGCTATTGCAAACGGCACATTGAGAATCTTTGCCAGTGTCTGAGCCAGCAGTGTCTTGCCGGAGCCTGTAGGTCCTATCATTATGATATTGCTCTTTTGAATTTCAATATCGTTTTTGTCTTTGTCAAGGTAGTTAATTCTCTTGTAGTGATTGTAGACTGCAACGGCCAGAGCTTTTTTGGCTTCGTCCTGGTCTATAACGTAATCACTTAGAGTTTCGCTTATTTCCTTAGGCTTTGGTAATTTACCGTCGCCTGCTTCGTATTTTTCGTTTTCTTCAGCCTCTATGCCCTCTTCTATTATTTCTCTGCAAAGCTGTACGCATTCATCGCAGATATATACATTAGGTCCTGCTATAAGGCGTCTTACCTGTCCCTGCGGTTTGCCGCAGAATGAGCATTTAAGCTGTTTTTTGTCGTCATATTTATCCATATATACGCCCCCTTATCTGCTTTTTATAACCTTGTCTATAATCCCGTACTCGCAAGCCTCGTCTGCGCTCATAAAATTATCCCTGTCGGTGTCTTTTTCGATGATGTCAAGCGGTTTGCCTGTGTTTGCGCTTAATATGCCGTTGAGTTTCTCTTTTGTTTTTATGATATGCTCGGCGTGAATTTTCACATCGGAGGCCTGCCCCTGCGCTCCCCCTAAAGGCTGGTGTATCATAATCTCCGCGTTAGGCAGCGCGTATCTCTTGCCTTTTGCGCCTGCCGAAAGCAGAAATGCGCCCATGCTTGCCGCCATACCTACGCATATGGTTGAAACCTCAGGCTTAATGTACTGCATTGTATCATATATCGCCATGCCTGCGGTTACAGAGCCTCCCGGCGAATTTATATATATGCTGATATCCTTGTCAGCGTCCTCAGCTTCAAGAAACAGAAGCTGCGCAACTACAAGACTTGCAGTGTGCTCGGTGATTTCCTCTCCGATAAATATAATTCTGTCCTTTAAAAGTCTTGAATAAATATCATAAGAGCGCTCACCTCTTGCAGTCTGCTCTATTACATATGGTACCAATGCCATTTAAGCACCCCTTTCTAATTACGCTTTAACCGATTGGGCATACCCAATCGGTTAAAACAATATCTTTCTTAAATATATTTACCAGTAATTCTTTATTTAATAACCGCTTTTTCAAAAATATAGTCGATAGCTTTTCTGATTTTAATATCTTTTTCGATGAAAGCGATATTGTCAGGTCCAAGCATTTCCTTAATCTTGTCAGCATCAAGCTGGTACTGCATTGCCATGAAGTCGATTTCCTTATCAACGTCTTCCTTGTCAGCCTGAATGTCTTCCTGCTCTGCTATAGCCTGAACTATCATTCTTGTTTTAACTTTCTTTGCCGCTTCTTCTCTTATCTGTTCTCTGAAATCAGCAGTGCTTGTCTGCAGATATTCGAAGTATTTGTCAAGTGACATGCCCTGCGCTCTGAGCTGCTGGTCAAATTCTCTCATCATATTTGTGATTTCGTCTTCAACCATTGCGTTTGGAACATCTATGTCATTTGCTTCGTATACTTTCTCTAAAACTGCGTTTTTCATTTCCATTTCAGCGTTTGCCTTTGCAGCCTTTTCGAGATTTTCTCTGATCTGAGCCTTGAATTCATCAAGTGTATCGCATTCGCTTACGTCTTTTACGAATTCGTCGTCAACTTCAGGAACTTCTTCTTCTTTAACTTCGTGAATCTTGCACTTGAATACTGCTTCAGCTCCTGCCAGGTTCTCTGCGTGATATTCTTCAGGGAATGTAACCTTAACGTCAACATCGTCTCCTGCTTTTGCGCCTACGATCTGTTCTTCAAATCCAGGAATGAATGTGCCTGAACCTATCTTGAGCGGATATCTCTCTGCTGTGCCGCCCTCAAACTGCTCTTCGCCAACGTATCCTGCATAGTCAAGAAGAACTGTGTCTCCGTCCTGCACAGGTCTGTCAACCAGTACCATTCTGGAGTTTCTCTTCTGAAGATTTGTGATTTCGTTATCTATATCCTCGTCTGTAACTTCTTTTTCAACCTTGTCGATTTCAACGCCAAGATAATCCTTAACCTCTACATCAGGATATACCTCAACCTCAACGTTGATGATAAGGTCCTTGCTCTTTGCGATGTCTTCAAAGGAAAGTTTAGGGCTGTCTATTACCTCAAGGTTTAATTCGTCTAAAGCCTTAGGGTAGTTTTCCTGCATAAGTGAGTTGATTGCCTCGTCAAAGAATATGCCCTCGCCGTAGTGCTTCTCTATGATGCTTCTTGGAGCCTTGCCTTTTCTGAAGCCGTCAATTGCAAACTGATCCTTAGTCTTCTGATATGCCGCAATCTGAGCCTTTTCGAACTCATCTGCTGTAAATTCCATTGAGAACTTAACAACGTTTTTCTCTTTTGAAATAAATGTTGATTTCATTTGATATATATCCTCCTAAAATTGTTAACGTAATTAATTAAAATAAAGCAGACTATATTATAACCTCTTTCTCCCTAAAAGTAAAGGATTTCAACGGAAAAAGCCCTAAAAACCATACAAAAAACAGCCGCTGTACAAAAAAGCCCCGCATATACAGAATACACCCGGCAGACTGCATATACAGGGTCCTTTATTTTATTGAATTCCTTATTATTATTCCCCCAGTAGAGCAAGTCCTCTGGCGTATTTGCTTATGTTCTCCTCTTTGAGATCATATGATTTCTGCAGTTGTTTCCCCAGTTTCACAAGGTCTTCCTCGCTGCCCGAATAAAGCTCTATCTCCAGTTCGCATATAGGGCATGCACCGTTTGCGGTGATTATGTCACCCTGATCTACAGAAACCTCCATAATGCTTCCCTTGTAATCAATTCTGAATTCCTCTCTTGCAAAATTCATCTCTATTACGGGTATCAGCTTCTTGTCTGCAATTTCAGCCGATATATCATCAATCAGCTCATCTCCTGAAAAAATAGAGATGCTCGGATTTTCTATAAAGTCATCGTCTGTAACCGGCGCGTTTATTTCTTCTCTCCGGTGAAGTCCCGCCTCTGCGGTGCTTCTTCTTTTGAGAGTTGCGATATATCTGCTGCCCTCAAGCCTTATTCTGAATGCTATGTGGTTTTTTCGGAGATCTCCGTCTGCGGTATCAAAATATACGGCATGCATTGCCAGCGTTTCTCTTGAATTCTTTTTTTCGATAGAGGTAAGAATGCGATCCTCCATAATACTTCGGATTATACTGTCATCCTCAATGCTGTATTTAAGCTCTATTTCCATTTTGCTCCCTTTCCTTTGCTGTATCTAACAAATATACCCTTATTTATATCACATCGCAAAGCTGATTGCAATACACAACTGTTCACTACAAACAGAACTCCTCTGTGCGAAAAGTTCTGTTGCTGATTTCTTTATTAAGGTAGCTTTATTTCTGTCTTATAAACATCTGGAGCTTGGTGGACACTAAGCTTTTGCCCTGAGCCACCACCTCTGTCAGCAGCGAGTTTCTGTAACCGTCCTCTTTCCATACCACTTCCGTCTGCTCGATGTTCTTTTCCTTCAGTTTTTCACTGATATAGTTTTCAAAGTCTGCAGCATCTACATTGCCTTCAGGCTCTGCATAGATGCGGAGTTTTCTCTGTATTTTCTCACCCTGAATCAGACGGAAAAACACCTTTCGGTCTGATTCATACTCTTCAATTATCTGAATAAGATCGCAGGAATAGAAACTCTTGCCGTTAATTTCCACTCTGTCCTTTGACTTGCACAGGAATGTTATCATAGGTATACCGTTTTTGTCTCTTGCAACTGTAACCATATCGTGCATATTGTAGCGGTAAAGTCCCGAATAGCTTGTAATTACAAGTTCATATTTTATTCCCGGCTGCGCCTCATGCAGCAGTACTGTTTCACTGCTCCCCTCCGGCAGCAGTTCAAAAAACAGCCCGAATATCGCAGGATAGCCTTCTGAGGTTTCCGGCGTTACGGGAATATTGAATTTACCCTCGCTGGCTCCGTAGCCCCAATCCAGAAACATTGTATCCTCAGGAAAATCTTTTCTGAATTCTCTTGCTGTTCTTCCCACGCTTCCCGACAGCCAGCAGACTGCAGTCGAAAATCTGGGCCACAGGGATTTGACAGTGAATTTTCCGTCTCTCTGATATATATTTTCCAGTTCCTCTGCTCTGCCGCAGGCTGCTTTTTCTTTCCACAGTTTCTGTATTTCCAGCTCTGACTTCTCCGGAAGAGGAACTGACAGTCTGCCGGTTTTTATATCACATAATATCCTGCTGCATTGCATATTCAGCAGCCTCATTACTCTGTCAAACTGCGCTATATTGTTGCAGACAAGCAATGCAATGTCTCTGTCAGCCGCTGCAAATGCCGCAGTCAGATAATCCAGGCTTTCTGAGGGCATTTCTGTGTCTGTCAGCAGAATTTCAGGCAATGTCATTTTTTCTGCCATCGGACCCCTGCCTGCAGCCTGTCCCGATGCTGTGCCTATGGGAATTCCTCCCCGGGTTCTGCCGCACACCGACGGATTTGTTATTGCAAGTATATTATGTCCGGGCATCAGTATACGGGGCGCCATACGCACTATCTCTGCCGTGCGGAGTCTTCCGACGATTTCCTTCACCTTTGCTCCTTCTGCGCTTTCGGGTATGTTCTTGAAAGCTCCGGTAGTGCCTGTGGTAACTACAAAGGACTCCGCTTTTCCCGGAAAAAGTATGTCTGCCTCTCCGTTTTCCATTCGAACTACAGCCTCTTTGTAGTCTTTGTATTCCGTAATCGGAAACTTCCTGCGGTATTCATCCGGGCTTTTTATCTGCGCAAATCCGTTTGCAATGCCAAACTCCGTATTTTCACTGTATCTGAGGATGTCCAGAAGCACCTGCTCCTGAACATATTCAAAGGATGTCATGAGTCTCCGCAGTTCTCCTGGCAGGCTCTGCATTTTAGTCTGCACCAGTATTTCTGTATGGTTCTTGTTTATCATTTTTCTCCCCTTATATTTATCTATTTTTCAATAAGCGCGCTGAAAAATTTCTTTTTGACAGGCGTGTCTATAACTCTTACGGGCTTCAGCTGGTTTCCCGATATTCCCCGCATAACCATCATATCTCTGTAAAGCGCATATGTTTCCTGCTGCTCAAAATGAAGCACGGTGCTGCCCAGCACTCCGTTTTTTACCTTGTCGCCAAAGGAAGGGTTTGCCAGTGAAAGCTTCTCCTCAATCAGTCTTGTATACTCTGCCATTCTTTCTTTCGGCATTATGCGGTCAGGCTCCATATATATTATATATCTTCCCGGCTGGCTGTCGGTATCCGCCTCCACGCTGTAGTCGTTTATGCCGCAGCCTGCTTCCTTTGCAAATTCCGATACGGCCCATGATACAGCCTCATCATTGGTTTTTTCACCGGCAATGCTTATCATCTGGTTTTTGCGATAGATAAATTTAAGCTTTGGGGACTGTTTGTAAAATCCTGTGATACGAACCACGTCTTTAATTCTGTAGCGGTAAAAGCCGGAAAGGTTTGTGATAATTATTTCATAATCTCTGCCGGGCTCCAGCTGATCTATAGTATAGGTGGTGTTCTCATCGTCTGAATCCATAGGCACAAATTCATAAAATCCGCTGTCCGGTATGAGTACAAATTCTTCCTCGTTTACGTTTACCGCAGCGGCCACAAGGGCTTCCGAGGCTGCATATACACTGAAAAGAATCGGCATATCACCTGTGTATCTGCGCATTTTTTCCGTATAGCCCGAAAAGCCTCCGGTTCCTATGGCAAATATCCAGGTCATATTTCTCCATATTCTCGGTACAACGGGAGTGTCAAAGCCTTTTGCAAATTCACATCTTAATTCCGCCGCCCGCTTAGGATCCGGTTTGATTTTTGCCTGCAGTGCTTTTCTCACGTCATCGGGAATGTCCGCATCCTCTTTAAGAGTTCCGTATTCTATTTCTCTGCACAACGATTCCCAGTTTGTCTCCATATATGTCATCATATCTGCGAGGGCTGTCATAAAAGCGCTCATCATAAACATAAGGTTTCTGTCTGCAAGAGCAAATCGGATATGCAGATATTTAAGATCCATATGCTCCTTTGTAAACATTATTTCAGGCGGAGGTGAGAATATATATGGTATAAATTTTTTAAGAGTATTAAGAGACCTTGCTGAAATAGTACCCTTTGACACTCCGTTTTCAGTCTGCATACTGCGCACCTCGACAGGATTTATTCCCCTGCCTTTTGGAGAATATCTGCCGAATGTCCTGCGGCAGTATCTGTCCATAACGCCGAATACCATATTTGCAGAGTATTTGCCGTAACATTCTACCGTATACTCCGATACGGGAATGTTTTTTGGAACTCCCACGCTTCCGCTGCTCAGTGCGTAATGCACAGCCGGATATACGGATATAAGGTCTGTTTCATTGTTTTTTATCATTCTTTCAATATATGGCGCATAGTCGTCATATACCGAAAACGGCACCTTTTGTCTGTATTCTTCAACTGAAGTTATATCCGCAAAGCCGTATCTGCGGCCGTACTCGGTATCCTTGTTGTCCTGAAGTATTTTCATCAGAAGATCCCTGCTCATATCTACCGCTGTCTCGCAGTTTCTGTCAAGTTCGTCTAAAGCCCTGGTGCCTTTTTTCTTAAGAACCGTATGTATCAGTCGGTTCATTACTGTTTCTTTAATCATTCTTTTAACCTCATGTATTAATCTGAAATATTCCTGTAAAGCTCTGCGTAAAGTCCGTTCTTTGCCATAAGCTCCGCATGGTTTCCGGTTTCTTTAATATCTCCGTCCTGCATGAACAGAATTTTGTCTGCATTTCGTATGGTAAACAGCCGGTGCGCAATTATGAAGCCTGTTCTGTTTTTCATAAGCGCCTCCATTGCAGCGGTAAGCATAGCCTCTGTCTTGCTGTCCACCTGTGAGGTGGCCTCATCGAGAATTAATATTGCAGGGTCCGAAAGCACCACTCTTGCTATGCACAGAAGCTGCAGCTCTCCGGACGAGAGCCTGCTGTCCTCCGGTGATACAGCAGTGTCATAGCCTGCCGGAAGTTTTTCTATAAAAGTATTGCAGCCTGCTGTTTCGGCGGCTTTTATGATTTCCTCTCTGGAAGCGCCTTCCCTGCCGTAGCCGATATTTTCCGCTATAGTGCCTTCAAATATCCAGCTGTCCTGAAGCACCATTCCAAAAGCGCTCCGAAGGCTCTCTCTGGTGTATTCCGATATATCCGTTCCGTCTAAGGTTATTCTGCCGCCCTTTATTTCATAAAAGCGCATGATAAGGTTTATAACAGTGGTCTTGCCTGCGCCTGATCCTCCTACAATGGCAACTGTTTTGCCTGCCGGCGCATCAAAAGTCACATCACTCATAAGCTTTCTGTCCTGTGTATATCCAAATTCCACATGTTCAAAGGAAACAGTTCCCCGTACTTTTGAAAGCTCCAGTGTTTTTTTGTTTTTTTCCTCCGGCTCCTCCTCTTCCTCAAGGAATTCAAACACCCTCTCGGCCGCCGCCATTCCCATCTGAAAGCTGTTGAAATTAGCCGACATATTCTGAATCGGCGTCGCAATCATATTGGCATATATGATAAATGCCTGAAACTCTCCCAGGGTCATTTTGCCTTTAAGAAGCAGGACTGCGCTGAGCACGCAAAGCGCTATATATGCCATATTGTTAATCAGCTTTGAAACCGGCATAATGCAGCCTGAAAAAAATCTGCTTCTGGTATAGTTTTTCTGAACCTCTGCATTAAGCCCGTCAAATATTTCTGCCGCCTTATCCTCATAGGAAAACGCCTGCATAAGCACATGGTTAGTATATATATCGTTCATAAACGCATTGAGGCTTCCCACCTTCTGCTGCTGTTTTTTGAAAAGCCTGCGGGTAGTGGCAGTTATCAGCGTCATCGAGAAAAAGCTTACGGGAAGCATCACTATGAATACAAGCGCCAGCACAGGATTTAACACAAGCATTGCCGTCAGTATTCCCGCTATGGTCAGAAGCTGCGCCGTCATTTTTGTCACAGTTGTGTCAAGGGTATTTGAAAGAGTAGTCATGTCGTTGGTAACTCTTGACAGTATATCTCCTGCGGGGTGGGAATCTATGAATTCAAGAGGAAGTCTGCCTATTTTCTTCTGGCTTCTTTCTCTAAGTTCAAGTACTATCATTTGCGACAGGGATACAGACAGTTTGTTGTCTGCCCACTGTGAGCTGTTCCCTGTAATATACAGTCCCAGCAGCACGCTGCACTGAAACAGGATGTATTCAAAATCTATATTTCCGCTCTCAGAGCCGCTTATGCTGTCAATTATGTTCTTTGAGGCAAGAGGCGCCAGGGTCAGCGCCGCCGTTTCAAGAATTACCGCGACTGCAAGCAGTATTATTAACTTACTGTGAGGCTTTGCGCATGCTGCAAGCCGTTTAATCCCCTGCCGGCAGCTGTTTTTTTTGTTTTTTCTTCCGGAGATTTTTGTTTTGTCTTTACTCATAGTCTGCCTCCTCTGCCTCACTGTAGTTCTGCGTAGCATAAATCTGCCGGTAAAGCTCCGAGTTTTCCAGAAGCTGCTTATGATTTCCGGAGGCAATAATCCGGCCGTTATCCATCACAAGAATTTTATCGGCATTTTGAACCGTAGCTATTCGCTGCGCCACTATTATCACTATCTTGTCCTGCAGCGCCTTTGCTATATTGGTTCTGACTTTTGCATCGGTTTTCAGATCCAGCGCCGAAAAGGAATCGTCAAACAGATAAATATACGCATCTTTGCAAAGGCATCTTGCAAGAGATATTCTCTGTCTCTGCCCGCCTGACAGGTTCATACCGTTTTGAGCAAGCTCTGTGTCTATACCCTCCGGCAGACTCTCTGTAAATCCGGTCGCCTCCGCTAAACAAAGCGCTTTCATTGCAGACTCTCTGCTGAGACCCTCGTCTGCAAGTCTGAGGTTTTCGTAGATTGTATTCTGAAGCAGCATGGATTTCTGAGGCGCATAGCTTATTCTGCTTCTGAGCTCTGCAGTATTCATGGTCTGTATATCCTCACCATCTATGCGTATGTTTCCCTCTAAGGTGTCAAACAGCCCTAAAACAAGGGACAGCAGAGTTGTTTTACCTGATCCTGTAGCTCCGACTACCGCTATGGTCTGCCCGGGATCTGCGCTGAAAGATATGTCGTTTAAGACCTGCTTCTGAGCGCCTTCATACCCAAAGCAAACCTTATCAAATACAAGTCCGGTTTCGCCCTCCCTGCGCTCCGCCGCAGGCTGCTTTGCCCTGTCAGCACTGAAATTCAGAACCTCCATAACTCTGTCAGCCGAAACCTTTGCCTTTGGAATGAATACAAATATGTCGGCAACCGATGCCAGTGAGGAAACAAACAGCAGTATATACTGAAAGAACTTTATAAGGTCTGCCGTATCCATCATATGAAGCCGGATCTGCTCCGCTCCCAGCAGGTATATACCCACCATTGCAATATTCATAACCAGCTGCATTACAGGACTGAGAAAATTAATCGAGCGGTTTGCATTTATGGCCTCATCGCAGGCTCTCCGGTCTGCTTCTGTTATCCGCTCCTCCTCATACTGCTGCCTGCCGAAAGCTCTTACGGTTCTTGCTCCTGTAAGCTTTTCTCTCAGCAGCAGGCTTATTCTGTCTATACAAAGCTGCAGACTGTAAAAAGCTGTTCTGCTTTTTTTGGTGCATACTCCAATGAATACAAGGGTTACGGCAAAGGTTGCAAGGACAATTGCCGTCAGCGGCCAGTTCATACTTACAGCCACAATTATTGCCCCAAGCCCTGTAAATGGAATCAGCATTGCTGAGCGCAGGCTGTTTATCATAAGCATCTGCATTACGGTTACATCTGCAGTTGACCTTGTAAGAAGCGTCGCCGCTCCGAATCTGCCGTATTCCTCTGTCGTAAAGGTTTTAACTCTGTCAAATAGGTCTTTTCTGATATCATAGGTAAATCTGGCTGTAATTTTTGCGCTGAAATACCCGCTTATAATCATAAATATGCCTACGCCTGCAGTCATGGCAAGCATTTCAGTTCCGATGCTTATAATATAGCTGATATTTCCCCCGGCAACTCCTAACCTCAATATCCTGTCGGTCATTTCCGGCAGGATAAGCTGACACATTATCTGCAGCAGAGAAAACAGAAGCACGCACCCGATCAGCAGTCTGTATCTTCCGAAATATCGTTTTACCAGTTTAATCAAGGCTTCCTCCTCCGAAATTCTGTTTTGCACTGTTTTTAATCATTGCAGCAAGCTCGTTTACAAATATGTCGGTAAGCCTGTGTTCCCCGCGTTTTTGCTCCTCAAACAGATATGTAAGCCCCGGCATTGAATTTGCCTCACAGAGATAATATTCATTTTCGTTTTCACCAAACAGGTAATCTATGCTGCCTATTTTCATTCCCATTGCGTTTGCCAGTTTCTCTGATTGTTCCTTTAGAAAATCAGGCATATCAAAATCTGTGATATATCCGCCCTGTTTGATATTCGATTTAAAGTCGGTATCGTTGCATCTTACAAATGAGTGTATAATTCTGCCGTTCATAAATATCAGCCGGATATCCCTGCCCTTTGACGAGGTTATGGCCTGCTGCGCGATAATAGGCTCGCTGAAAGGCGCTCCGAAAACAATGTCCAGCAGATTGCCAAGCTCCTCCTCGGTTTTAATCAGGGATATGCCCTTGCCCTGACTTCCGTGCATTATTTTTATAACGGCGGGAAGCCCCACCTGACTTACTATGTATTCCGCGCTCATTTCAGCTGTGACCAGAAGCGTCTTTGGTATCAGAAGCTCAGGCACATACTGCCGCGCAAGCTGGAAAGTATACAGCTTATCAGAGGTTTTTTCGATCAGATTAATACTGTTGATACATACAGCGCCGAGGCTTTCAAACATGCGCAGTACGGCGCCTTCGTGGTAGCTGTTCAGGTCTCCCATGAAGCCCACCAGCACAAAATCCGGACAGGCTGTCTGCTTTCCTTTAATCAGAATGCTGCTGCCTGTACCGCCTGCCGCCACATCTATATCCTTTACATTTACTGCTTCAAGCTCAAGGTCTGCAGCGGAAATTATCTTTTGGACCAGTTCAATCTCTTTGTCTATTTCTTTGGTACTGCCGGTAAGAATTATACCCTTCATAATTTATGCTCCTTTCGAAAATCCGTATCTGAAAGTGTAATCACGTTTATTTGATTTTAACTACAACGCAGCCTATTGTCAACAATGCTTTTGCAGCTGCTTATCTGATATATATACACATCTCAGGCGTCAATAGTATATCTTCAGTGAAAAAATTTTTGAAAACAGAATCCGCCGGCATTGTATGGCTTATTGAAACACGTATATTTTCTCCGCTGATGTGGAACAATTTTAATAACATATATTACTAAGGAGGCCAGGTATGAATAATCTGACAGGAACACAGACTGAGCAAAATCTCAGATTTGCTTTTTCGGGAGAGTCCGAGGCGCGAAACAAATACACATTTTTCGCCAAGGTCGCAAAGCAGGAGGGCTATGAACAGATAGCTGCCATATTCGAAGAAACCGCTTTAAATGAAAAGGCTCACGCAAAGCTTTGGTTTGAGGCATTATCGGGAATAGGAAACACTCTTGAAAACCTTAAAAACGCCGCTTCCGGCGAAAACTACGAATGGTCCGAAATGTACGCAGGCTTTGCCCGCACCGCAAAGGATGAGGGCTTTCCGGAAATTGCGGCCGCTTTTGAAAAGGTGGGAGAGATAGAAAGAAGTCATGAGGACAGATACAATCAGCTTATTGACAATATGTCCGGGAACAAGGTGTTTGCAAAGGACAGTGACGTTAAATGGATATGCAGAAACTGCGGTCATACAGCGGTCGGAACGGAAGCGCCGCCAAACTGCCCTGTATGCAGTCACCCTCAGTCATATTTTCAGCTGGTTTCAGAAAATTACTAGTCTAAGAGTTCCCATTGCCAAGTATGTATATATAGAGGTGATGGGAATGTTTTATTATGCTAAATATCATAAGGACGGCAACTCCTTTATAATCGTTGAGAAACAGGATATTAAGGGTGAAGATAAAAAGCTCCTTGCGCAGACACTGTGCAGGCAGGATACAAAGATAGGCGCAGACTCCCTTATAGTCTGCGATACCTCGCAGCACCATATATCAATGGTTTCATACAGCAGAAGCGGTATGCGCCAGCCTCTGAACGGAAACGGAATTGCCTGCCTGGTTCAGTACTGCTGCGAGTACGGCTTTCTTCTTGAAAGGGAAGCATATATAAAAACCGATGCAGCTCTTGTTAAAGCAAAAATAAAGAAGACAGAGCCCTTTACAACGCATATATATCTTCCTCCCGCCATATTTTCGGCCGAAAGCTGCTGTATACCGGAATCGGTATATACCGAGGAAATATATATAGATACAGGCTATGGCAGAGTACCTCTCACCACTGTAAACACCGGAAATATATACTCGGTAATATGGTCTGATGAGCATCAGAAATGGCATCTTAACAGAAAAGGACGAAAGGCATTTAGAAATGACAGGCGGGATTTTATGAGCAGACTTGCCCGTGAGGTTTCCGGCAGCAGTATTTTCAGACTGAAAACAGGAGTCGTCTTTGCTGAAATGATTGAATACAATACTGTCGCGCTTAACATCTACGATAAAGACTCCGCGCCTCTTTCCTCCTGTCTTACCGCCGAGGCAGCCGCCGCTGTATGCGCGTTAAAGAAAAACAAATGCAGCGGAAGCAATATTGTTTCGGGAAGCACTGATCTTCGCATTACATATGACGGCGTTACAGAGGCTGCCTGCGTCACGCACAAGGCTTCGGAGGGGTTTGTAAAAGCAGACAAAAAATGATACAGAGGTATGGGCTGCCCATACCTCTGTATACATATATAAGCGTAAGTCTGATACTATTCGTATCTCTTTCTGAAGCTGATTTCTGTAGGTGT
>CAKQOW010000055.1 GCA_934256595.1 uncultured Clostridia bacterium | reverse complement strand
TATCATAGTACAGCAAGATGCAGGAGTCAAGAAATCGCCGTGTTAATCACAATTCATCCCACCACTTATAGAAGTGGTGGATTTCTTGCTCACGGCGTGTTAAATATATAAAAACCGCTGCGGTGTAATATACTCCGCAGCAGCATGATTCTGCTATTCCTGCTATGCTTCTGCAAAAGCCAGTCTGCAGCTTTCCAGGTATTCGTCCACAGCATTTGCAAACGCCTCTCTCAGACTGTGAATTGTTTTTGCCAGATACTCGATGGAATAGTAAGTCTGCCTGTTTGTCACTTTACCGGAATAGGTGTTGGTCTCAAGGTCATAGTTGATATCTCCCTGAAAGCCCTTGTATTCCATCTGTGTCAGGCTAAGCATTTTTACATCACTCATACAAAACTCCCCTTGATAGTAAGATTCTAACCGTTTACTATTTCCCTGATTTTGTACTTGCTAATATACTGCCTCTCTATTACATAGGCTCTCCCGGATGATCCTCCGTCCAGATTCTGTTTGCCGTCTGCTCCCACTTGTCTGCAACAGGGATACATTTGGCAGTAAGATCCGAAACGTCCTCCGGATGCGCCAGATCTGTAGAATACGCTCCTGATTCCTTAACCATGTTCTCAAGCGCGTGCTGGTTATCCAGCAGCGGACAAGGTCTCAGATAATTCTGACAGAACGGCTGCTCTTTATGATAACACATAAACAGGGGTGACTGCAAGGCTTCAAGCAAAGTTTTTTCTCTGATATTTGAATCAGAATAATGTATGAAAGCGCAAGGTTCTATATCACCGTTGGCATTGATATGGAAGTATGAACGTCCGCCCGCAATGCAGCCCTTGACATATTCACCATCATTCCAGAAATCTATTGTAAACAGAGGTTTTGTTTTTCTGAATTCTCTTACCTTGTGATACATATATTCCCTCTGTTCGTCTGTAACCATAAGCTCAGGTACTGCATCAACCCCGACAGGCATATAGGTGAAGAACCAGCAGAATTTTGCGCCCCATGCAATCATCTGATCGTAATATTCTTCAGATCCTATGGTCTTGTAGTTCCTGCTGGTGTAGCAGCAGGAAATTCCAAACGGAAGCCTCTTTGACTTGAGTATTCTCATAGCCTCTTCAACCTTGCCGAAAGTACCGTCGCCTCTTCTGAAATCCGTATCCTCTTCAAAACCCTCAACGCTTATTGCCGGAATGAAGTTTTTGACTCTCAGCATATCGTCTGCAAATTTTTCGTCTATCAGCGTACCGTTGGTAAAGCAGGTAAACTGACAGTCAGGGTGCTTTTCACACAGCCTGATTATATCGTCTTTGCGCACAAGCGGCTCTCCGCCGGAGTAGAGATATACATACACGCCCATTTCCTTGCCCTGTGTTATGATGCTGTCAAGCTCCTCAAAGGACAGGTTCAGCTTGTTGCCGTACTGCGCAGCCCAGCAGCCTGTGCAGTGCAGATTGCAGGCTGATGTCGGGTCAAGCAGGATTGCCCAAGGTATATTGCAGTTGTATTTTTCTCTCATTTCCTTTGCTTTTTTGCCGCTCAGAAGCGAACCGTTGAGGAAAAAGTTCCTGTAGGTCGCCTTGAGCACACCCTCATCAATCTCATCAAACAGTCCTATTAAAAGCTGGTTCCAGTTGTTGTCCGGGTGCGCCGCCATTTCCTTGAAGGCTCCAAGCTGCGCTTTGAAAGATCCGCCCATATCAAGCTTTTCGGCAATCTGCGCCGCTCTGAGCAGATTTTTTTTCGGATTTTTTGCCAGTATGTCGTAGGCTCTCATAAGCCCCGCTTCTGTTAAACTCTGTTTAATTCCCATTTCGTTCTTCCTCCCATTGTTACCACATAATACTTAAATATCTTCTGTTTTTAAAACATACCTCTTAAAAAGATTACTCCCTCTCTAATTCTAATTATATTCGCCTGCATTGTTTTTTAAATTGACAATTTTAAGACAATGTCGCAATTTCGGGGAAAACACATAGTTTTTTACGGCTTTTTTTATTAATTGTATTCAAAACTCCTGCAAATATGTCCCTGTAAAAGAAAAACGCAGTCATCAAAACTGCGCTTATTCAATCAATAGAATGTAGCCAGAACATTATCCGGCATATCGGTATATTCAATTCTGCTTACATGTATTACAGGCACTCTCTGGTCCTCTTTTTTGTTTACTGCAATATGCACCTTGCCCTCTATTTTTGCCCATTTGTTGTGCGCTATCTCATCATCGCACTCTGCTATGCAGCGCATACCTGCAAACTCTATATCCTCCTCACAGCAGGTCATAAGAGGTCTGCCGACAACAAATCTGTCCTTTCCCTCTATACCCTTGGATTTCACCATTGCGGATAAAATCATAGTCTTGCCCTTGTATACGTCAGGCTCTGCCATTATGTCCTGATACCAGTAGGCATAATCTCTGTCCTCTAAATCAATAGTGTCCGCCTCAACATCAAACGGCAGCGGATCTTCGATTTCATCTACCTGAATTTTGCCTGCCGGAGACTCATATATTATCTGGGCGTTTCTGTTGGCGTTTCTTACGGTCTTGTGAAACTCCATAACATCATAGTCTTCTTCAAAGCGGTTGAATATAACCATATCGGTGTATTTGAGCTTGTCGTAAACCAGATTTCGCATATTCATATTATATGCTGTGAAGCTGCCCGAATCCACAAAGGTCATCTCCTGACATATTATCCAGTTGTCCGGCATATTCAGATAAAGATCCTCCATTTTCCACATACCGTTGTACTCTATCAGAATTTTTTCCGGCTTGTATTTCTCATTGAGCATCAGGAAATATTCCTTTGAAACGGAAGTCTCATCTTCTATATATTCAATGCTTATCTCTATATTATCCGTAAAATCAGGCTCTACCTCTCCCTCCTCGCAGAGTATGCAGAGGTTTCTCTCTCCTGCCGTAAATTCCGGCTCTGCCATGGATTCATTTAAAAATGTGGTCTTGCCTGATTCAAGAAAGCCTGTAAACAGATATACAGGCACCTGTCTTTTCCATTTTCTTTCTAGCATACGAACATCTTCCTTATCTTTTCTTCATCAAGGTCAGTGCCTATTACGCAGGCCTTGCCGGTAAGCTGAGCTCCGCCTGTCCTGATGTCTTTTTCGCCCGGAATATAGTCGAAGTGCAGCCAGCTTCCGTCCTTTGCCTCAACTATGCCCTTGGCTCTGAGCACTGTTCCTGTTTCTTCTATATGGTCAAGTATGTCGCTGATTTCTTCCTCGTCAAATTTGTGTATGGTTTCAATGCCGCAGCTTGTAAACACCTCATCTGCGTGATGGTGGTGCTCGTGGTCGTGGCAGCCGCATTCACAGTCATGATCGTGGTCGTGATGATGATGGTCATGGTCGTGATGATGCTCGTGACAGCCGCACTCCTCATCGTGATGATGTTCCTCGTGCTCATGGTGATGATGATGTTCATGTTCATGGTCGTGGCAGCCGCATTCGCAGTCATGGTCGTGATGGTGATGACTGCATTCATTCATAGCGTCTAAAATCTGTTTGCCGGAAATGCTGTCCCAGTCAGTAGTTATAATCTGGGCTTCATCGTTGTGCTCTCTTATCAGGTGAAGAGCCTCTTTCAGCTTGTCCTCTGCCATTCCTTTGGTATGGCTCAGCACAATAATGTCTGCATTTTCTATCTGGTTGTTAAAGAACTCGCCGAAGTTCTTCATATACATTCTGCATTTTTTAGCGTCAACCACAGTCACTCCTGCTGCAATGTCAATCTCCTCGACCTGCTCCGCAGCCTCTTTGACATCGCTGAGCTTGCCTACTCCCGACGGCTCTATGATTATTCTGTCAGGCTTAAGCTCCTGCGCCACTTTTTTGAGGGCCTGCGTGAAGTCGCCCACAAGAGTGCAGCATATGCAGCCTGAGTTCATCTCTGTTATCTCTATGCCCGAGTCCTCAAGGAAGCCCTTGTCTATGCCGATTTCTCCAAACTCGTTTTCGACTATTACGAGCTTCTCTCCCTTGTATGCCTCATCTGCAAGCTTTTTGATAAGCGTCGTCTTGCCTGCGCCTAAAAATCCCGAAAATATATCTGTTTTTATCATTTGTAATTACCTCTTTCTAAAGCTTATACTTAAATATTATCACATTTTGAGGAATTTAGAAATAGGCTACGGGATTAATTTTGTTATTGATGCTATCGGCTCGGAAAAAAGACACCGGTCTTCTGACCGGTGCCCTAAGAGTTTTGTTATATACGCTGTTCGGATAGCTTTTGCCAGCTTATATATCATAATTTATTTATGCAAATACAAACCCTGCTACGAGGAACAGTATTGCCGAGATGACGGCGGCCAGAACTCCGTAGGTTGCCTGTGTATAGGCATGGTCGAAGTTGTTGCAGCCGGTTGCCGACGATGTTATAACCGTACAGTCTGAGTAGAAGCATACGTGGCTTCCGAATACGCCTGCGCTTAATACTGCTGCTACTGCAAGCGGCATATTTACGCCAAGCTCTGTTGCAAGAGGAACTACGATAGGAAGCGCTATGATGTACATTCCCCAGTTGGTACCTGTTATGAACTCTGTGCACGCAAGAAGTATGAATACCATTACAGGCATCAGCGCAGGAGTCATAATCTTTGCACCTGTTGTGATTACATAGTATGTAAATCCGATCTGCTCGTTCATATTTGCAAATATGAATGCCAGTACCATCAGCATCAGAGGAAGCACCATATTCTTGATTCCTTTTACGCATAGGTCTGCAAATTCTGATGCCGACATAAGGTTCTGGAACATATATAATGCGAACATAAAGATAAGAGTGATTATTACGCCGCTCTGCATATCAACATCACAGATGATTGTTGCTGCGATTAAGCATATGATTGGAAGGAAGAAATTCCATACGCTTGGTTTTTCAGGTATAGGCATTGCTTCTTCACCTGCATGCATATCTATTGATTCTGATCCCGGAGGCGCAAGCGGTCCGCCATTTGCTACTCTGTCCTCTGCCTTTTTCATAGGTCCGAACATAGGAATTATTCCGTAGATTACGCAAGGAACCATAATTGCTGCGATCCAGCCGTAGAAGTTAAACGGTATTGTCTTGATGAAGTATAATACTCCGTCTCCAGGGGACGCCCAGCCTGATGACTCCAGTATTCTGCCTGCAAATACAGCCCATGTTGAAATAGGGATAAGCACGCAAAGAGGTGCTGCTGTAGATGATACGATGTATGACAGATATTCTCTTGATACTTTGTGTCTGTCTGTAACAGATGACATACATGAGCCTACTGTCAGTGAGTTCAGATAGTCGTCTATGAAGATGATAACTCCAAGGAACCAGGTCCACATAAGTGTTCCTTTTCTTGTTTTACATCTCTTTGATACCCATTCACCGAATGCGATTGCTCCGCCGGCTCTTTCGATAAGAGTCATAATACTTCCCATAAGTCCGCATACGATAATAAGCCAGCCGGTGTCTTCGTCCATCATTACTTCGGTCATAGTGGTACTGAGACTGCCCATAATGTTGGTAGGGTTTACGAGGATAAGTCCTACTATTGAAGCAAGGAATAATGCTTCAAGAATTCTTTTAGTAGTGAATATGTACACAATAAGGAATATTGCAGGTACACATGCTACTATGGTTGGATTTTCAGGGTCAACGGGAGGTATGATTGCTGCCAGAATAAATGATGCAGCGATTACTGCGAGTGCAATTATTATAGTCCGTGGTCCGTGAAAATTCTCGGCTTCATTTTTCAGTCGATTACCCATAAATATCTCCTTTCATTTTTATTACGGCGATTATACCACAGAAAAACACATAATCTTCACATTGCGAAAAACCAGCGTTTTTTTGCGAAGTCTTGTTTTGTAATATTCTGTCTTTTCTCGTCGAAAAATCACTAGTTTGCTGTATGGGTGTTTTTTTATGTTATTACTTTTTTCTGCACGAAAACAGGCACAGTCAAATCATAAGCCGCTGTGCCTGTAAATATTTTTTGTAAAAATCAGTAGTAGTTCACCAGAACTCTGGCTGTAAACCTGTCCTCCTCCGCTGTAAAATCAAGCATTCCGTTGTACTTGTTTACAAAGGTCTCTACGGAAACAACGCCAATGCCGTGGCCCTCCCTGTCTGTTACGGGCATACCGTTTTTGTCTGTTTCCGCTTTTGATATGCAGGAGTTTATTATTTCAAGCACCAGATTGTTTTCGGTGCTTCTTGCTTTAACTATAATATATCTGTCTTTCCGGTCAGGTATCTTGAGGCAGGCGTTTATTGCGTTTTCTATCAGGTTTGACATAACTACCGACAGCTCATACACGTTAACGCTTATTGCCTCGGGAATATCCATATTGTAGCTTATTGATATTCTGCAGTTCTCGGCTGTCCTCCTGTGCATAATAAGGACAGAATTTATATATATGTTTTCGCAGTACTTCTCAGGCCGGCTTTTTTCCAGCTCCTTGTCGGTATTGTCTAAAACATTGAGAGCTTCCCCGTAATGCCCTTCTTCAACAAGCTGACTTACTATGTTGATTTTGTGGCGCATATCGTGTCTCAGTATGGAAAGCTGCTTCTCATTCTGAGAAAGCTCCTCCACCTGCTTTACCCACGATTTGGCCTGCTCCTTGAGAAGCGCATAGTTGTGCTGGTTTTCCTGGTTTTGAAGCGTCTTGCCTGCAAATACGAATATCGCTATGACACCCACCAGCATTATAACCTCAAGGCCTATTCTGATAGGCAGCATTTTTTCATAATTGGTTGTCATAGTCATCATATACATTACAAACAGGTATATGATAATTGCCATATCCAGCATACCCCAGCCGGAATCGTTGTATTTCATTATGGTTTCATAAAAGGATTTGGTAAAAAACTCCCTTATAACCATTATGGATATAAATACTATAAATTCAACTGCAAGATAGGCATAGTTGCTGCCGGCTGTACTGAGCGCCACTGCACTTGCAGCTGTTTCTGCTATGGTTACAAAAAATATTGCCGCAAGGAAGTTGAAAATTGCTTTTTGTCCTTCGTATTCCGCTATATATACGGTATAGGTTCCTCCTACGAGAAGTCCCGTCACAGGGAAAAAGAAGTCAAAATACTGGGTGCTGCAGTTTAAATACATATAGTAGCCTGCTGCCGCAAAGGCTATTGCAGACAAAGCTCCCGTCAATATAACGATGCCTGTTGACATCTTCCATTTTACAGTCATCAGTATGAAAACAAAGACAAACAGCACATATGCCGCATACTGCAGATATTCTATAATATGCATAGTCTCTCCGTTTCTATATCTCTTCCCTCAAAAGAAATGTCATGTATTTCTTTTTGGTTTCCTGATACATTCTCTTTGAAATAGGTATAATCTGTTCGTCTTTCAGTTTAAATCTGTCGTTTTCCATTGTTCTGACGTGGTTCATATTGACAATATATGATTTCTGGCAGTGAACAAACCTGCTGTCGTCTATCAGCGGGCTTATCTCCTGTTCAAAGGCGCCTCTGAGTATGACGCTTCTTATCCGCCTGCCGTCTGTCGTATAGATATTGAGTCTCCTTTCGTTGAGCTCTATATATAAAATCCTGTTATATTCTATATTAATAATGCCGTCTGCGGTTTTTACCGTAAACAGCCTGCTTTCTTTTTCATATATTGCAGGTATAATCTCATCGAGTGTACTGACAAGACTTTCTTGTTTTATCGGCTTCAAAAGATAATCCGAGGCTCTGACTGCAAAGGCGTCTATTGCATGATTTCTGGAGCTTGTCAGAAAAACTATTCTGCTCTGGTCGCCTTTTTTGCGCAGCTCCTTTGCGATTTCGGTGCCCAGGATCTGTGGCATATACACGTCAAGCAGAAGCAGGTCAAAGCCGCCTTTTTTGTCTATGTAATTCATAAGCTCCATAGGGTTGTTAAAGCACGAGATGCTGTAAGCGTATCTGTCGTTAAAATAGTTCTCAGCGTATGCTCTCACTTTCTGAAGCTCTGCCTGTTCATCATCGCATATTCCAATTCTTATCATTCGTTTCTCCTGTATGCCGGTTATTTCTCTCGCTAAATAAAGCCGTCTGACATTTACATATTAACGCAACCTCAGACGGCTATTCATATGGTACCTCCGATGGGACTCGAACCCATGCGCATAGTTCCGGAGACTACCGCTCTATCCCCTGAGCTACGGAGGCATACCCTACCTATCTACTATACACAATACTGCGTGCCTGTGTCAATCAAAACACATATTCATTTAGGATAGTTTTTGTCTTATTTTTAAAGATCAGTTGTGACATGTGTATGAACAAATTTGTTGCGCATATTTTTAAAACAGTACAACTTTGCCAAAAAAGAGAAATTTACAAATGCAGTCATCTGATAAGTTTTGGCAGCTTTTTTAGTCTTGTATGCGGACAGAGTCCTTGAAATTCACAGGTTTTAATTGTTTAAGGAGGTAAATTGTATTAACTGACAACAGTAAAAATTCAGAAAACATTTTTGCGAAAAATGTCGATTTGAAACTGTTTAGTTGTATAACGTTACTGTTATAATATATTTTTTTAAGAAGGAGGTTCTATATGTCTTTTAAAAACAGGCGCGTGGAAAACGAATTTAAAAATTTCAACGCGTGGAAATCACTACTTGGACTTGTAATAACTATTGCAGTTACAATCCTTATCAAACAGTTATTCCTTCCTGACAATGTTGAAGACTTCGGCGCTTGGAGCACTCTTCCGGCATTATTTCTTGTAGTCTACATATTCATCACAAAGAGAATTATCGAAGCCCTTGTTCTTGCAACATTTGTAGGTTGGATCATGTGTGCGCAGCCAGGCGAAAATGTTCTTACAACATTTAATGAAACATTCCTTGCAACCATGCAGACAGGAAGCGACGCCTGCTGGCTTATTATCGTATGCGGCACTATGGGCGGCATCATTGCACTTATCGAAAGATCCGGTGGTGCATTTGCCTTCGGCGAATGGGCTGCAAAGAGAGCCAAGTCTGAAAAGGCAGCGCTTATGTGGACATGGATCCTTGGAGTTATAATCTTTATAGATGACTATCTGAACTCATGTACTGTAGGCTCATGTATGGCTAATATCACTGACAAGTACAAAACTCCAAGAGAAATGCTGGCTTACGTTGCCGACTCAACAGCCGCTCCGCTCTGCGTAATTATCCCGTTCACTACATGGGGCGTATTTGCAGGAAGAATTATGATTGACTCCGGCTGGGCTGAAGGTCAGACAACACCTGTCAGCGCATTTATTACAACTATTCCGTTCAACTTTTACGGCTGGATTGCAGCGCTTCTTGTTCCTTGTGTAATCTTCGGACTTGTTCCCAAATTCGGCGCAATGAAAAAAGCCTATGAAAGAACGGCAAACGGCGGTCCGCTTGCACCGGAAGGCTCAGACAAGATTTCAATTCTTTCATCAGACAAAGAAACTGTTGAAAGACCTGAAAATCCAAAGGTTCTTAATTTCCTGCTTCCGATAATTGTTCTTGTAGGATCAACTATTATAGCCGGAACAGAAATGCAGGTAGGCGTTGTATGTACAGTTGTTTTTATGCTTGTAATATACACAGCACAGGGTATTATGACTGCAAACGAATTCTGGGACGTATTCATCAAGGGACTACAGAATATGACTCTTCCGCTGCTCCTTATGGTAACAGCTTTTGAATTCGGTACTATGAATGAGACTATCGGTTTCACAAGATGGTGCATTGAAACAGGCTCAGAGCATATGACAGCAGCTACTGCTCCGCTTTGCATCTTCATTATTCTTGCATTCACGGAATTTATCACAGGGACCAACTGGGGAATGTACATCATAGCACTTCCAATTGTTATTCCTCTTGCATACCAGCTAGACTGCAGCGCTCCGCTTCTTACAGCAGCCTGTCTTTCAGCAGGTGTATTCGGAAGCCATATCTGCTTCTACTCAGATGCAACAGTTATAACATCGGCAGCATGCGGATGTGACAACTTCAGACATGCAATCACACAAATGCCGTTCGGCCTGCTTGCTGCAGGAATTTCAGCAGTTCTGTTTGCAATAACGGGCTTTGTAATGGCTTAATCAGAACATAACAAAGATTTTAAGCGCACCTCCGGTGCGCTTTTCTATATCGTTTCAGCATATTCTGTTGCCGGTCATACACAGTGTCAGGCCAAAAGACATATTCCCGATGCCATTCTGAGATTACCGGTAGGATTTCTTCTGTGAGAGCAGAAATTCTCATTGCAGCAGGTGCATATATCACTTACTTCAATATTCCTGACACCTGCCTCCTCAAGCTGCCTTGCATTAATGCCCTTGAGGTCCACATAAAACTTGCCTGCCGCTCTGCCCTCTGATATATATTCGTCCGCCCATTTAAAAGCTTCCCGCATAGCCTGCGGAACATCAGCATCAGTTTCAAAGCAGCACTTTGATATTCCGGGACCTATATACCCTCTGATATTGCCACAATCATACTTTGCTTTCATAAGCTCTGCCGTCTTTGCCGCAATGCCAAGCGCCGTACCCCTCCATCCGGCGTGAACTGCCGCTATTACTTTCCTGTCTGCATCATAAAGCTGTACAGGTATGCAGTCGGCATGAGCTGTTATAAGGCATATACCCGGAATATCTGTCACAAAAGCATCGTATCCGTCAAGAATAAGGTCTGTTTCGGGTTTTTGGTCTATCGCAAGGATACAATCCTTGTGAACCTGTCTGCTTCTGACCCAGATAATATCCTGCATACCAAGCGCAGCTCTGACCGCATCATTTGTATATGGTGTCCGGGCTGCACCTGCTGCTGTTGTAAAAAAGCTTCTGATATATTTGTCTTTAAGTCCGTCTATATATGGTTTCATTTACTGCTGTCCTTTTTATCCTCTCCGCAGGGACATTCCGGCAGACCTCCAAGGGAAGTCAGCACCGACAGAATTCCTGCGAGAGCTGCTGTTGAGATTACCAGTTTCCAGTCCACCTGACTCATAATCGCCGCCGTGCCTATAACAGCCGCCGCGCTCTGACAGGCTGTTCTGATGCATCTGACACCCGCCGCTTTAATCCACTCTGTGAAATCGGTATTCTTCATTTGGCAAACCTCCTATACATATCTATATGCACAGCAGGCCGGTAATGATAAAGCTGCAGCTCTGTATCAGACACTTTTAATTTACGTTTATTCTTTTATTCTTCTGTTAAAAATATTCAATTCGTTTTTCAGTGCTGCCTGCAAAACTGCGGAGAAATTAATGCCTGCGCGCTCTGCCTCAAAATTCAGCCACGAAGGAATTGTGCAGTTTTTCTTAACAGCACGCATATCGTTTTTTCTGCGGTATTCTTCAAAGTCAACATCAACCAACGATATAATATCGTTCGGCTGAATTTCTGTTCGGATTTTTTCAAAATCTGACGGTTCCGGCAGCGCTTCTCCGTCGTCCTCCATATCAATCCCTATAACTCCAATGGCATCCCTTGCCATTTCTATTGCCTCAGGTATATCCTTTCCCTGTGTATTAATATTGAAATCCGGAATAAATACTACAATAAACTCTTCTCCCTGTGTCATAACAATAGGGTATGCATTTTTCATTTCAGAACCCTCCAATCATTATCTATACTATATTACCAAAAGAGACAAATTTATTTCAGACCCTGTCTTCTGATAATTGTCCTTGCCAACTGTTCATCTGTTTCTCTATGCCTTACTATACTTTCTCTTTTACCGTCTTTAACATATATATCGTGGTTTGCTCCGTGCCCTTTAAATGTCCAGCCGTTTCTCTCCAAAAGCTCTATAAGGTCTTTTGTTTTCATCTCTGCCCCTCCATTTATTATACGTATTTTATGCGCATTGTCAATAATCTTTCAATAGCTATGCGTATTATAGTTGAATTCAGCAAACCACAGCTTATATTCCTCACGATTTGTATACTCTTGTTTATATTAAAACACGCATATATATATTATAAGTATTTGAACAGGATTTTTAAATACCCTGCAAGCATTTTCTTAAAAAATTAATAAGACATTATGCATATACCGCAGGTGTCCCACAGGGTGTCCCTCTCAAAACGACTCCAAATAACCTTTCAGTTATACATTTTCGTAACAAATGGGAATTAAAGGGCAAAACAAAAACCGCCGAAATCACTGAAATATCAATGTTTTCAAGCGGTTTGAGATTGGCACTCCCGAGAGGATTCGAACCTCCGACGCACGGTTTAGGAAACCGACGCTCTATCCCCTGAGCTACGGGAGCAGATTTACCTATAGATAATACCACAGACCGCGTGTGTTTTTCAAGTCCTTCGGCATTTTTTAATTTCGGAGGTTTTTGTCTATATCTTGTTTTTTTAATGTTTTTTTGTTTTTTTATATACAAAATGTAGTATGTGTAGTAAAATATATAATTACAAAGAGAAATTTATTTAAGGAGGGATTATTTTTGAATATACAGATTACAGGTAATGCGCCTCACAATGAGGCTATGGCATATGTTGATTATCTTCAGAACAAATACAACAGAAAACTTGAATCTCTGGATATTAATATAGACGGGGACTATGCAGATCTCAACTACAAATTCACAAAGGTTCCTTTTGAGCGCATCCGAAGAATTACAGGCTACCTTGTAGGAACCATGGATATGTGGAATGATGCTAAGACCGCAGAAGAAGCCGACAGAGTCAAACATTCTCTCGGCAGCTGCGTAGGTATGGAGCAGATCTGAACTTAATTTAATAATAGCCGTAATAAACCGCCTTGATATTCAGACTATATTTAAGGCGGTTTTTTTCAACCTCAAAGCAATACTGAAAGGAGCTGATGATATGTATACAAAATATCTGGTTACGGGAGCAACAGGCTTTCTCGGCAGAACTCTTGTAAGAAAACTGACCGAAAGAGGGTTTACTGTTTCGGCGCTCGTTATGAAATCCGACCCTCTCATACATTCTCTGCCTGACGGTATTTCCGTTTTTTACGGTGATATTACGGACAGAGGCTCCCTTGATGAAGCCTTCCAAAACACAGGTCGTGAATATTGCGTGATACACTGCGCCGGTATGATTTCCATTGCATCTTCTCCTGATAAATCAATCTACAGAATAAACGTACAGGGCACCGAAAACATTATCAGCCTATGCAGGCTTCACAATGTCGGCAAGCTGATATATGTCAGCTCCGTTCATTCAATTCCCGAAAAACCCAAAGGTGAAATCATTACCGAAACATATGACTTCTCACCTGATACAGTCGAAGGAGATTATGCCAAAAGCAAAGCAATGGCAACAAACGCGGTCCTTGACGCTACCGGGCAGGGTATTAACGCCTCAATTGTTCACCCATCGGGAATTATAGGGCCGGGGGATCTGTCCTGCGGCAATGTAACCGAAATGCTCAGGGCCTTCTGCACCGGCTCGTTTTCTATGAGCGTAAACGGCGGATATGATTTTGTAGACGTCCGGGATGTTGCGGCAGGAATAATTGCCTGCTCACAATACGGCAAAGCCGGCAGCTGCTATATCCTGTCGGGGCATTATGTCACCGTAAAAGAACTCCTTAGCACAGCCGCCGCTGTTACATCCCGCAAGCCGCCTCTGCTATGCGCTCCTCTATTTCTTGCCCGACTTATTGCGCCGTTTTATGAAGCACGCAGCATACGAAAAAATCAAAAGCCTTTTTTTACACCGTATTCTATTTCCGTACTTGGCTCAAACGGTCTGTTTTCCCACGAAAAAGCAACTACCGAACTGGGATATTCGCCAAGAGAACTCTCCGAAACGCTAAGAGATACGATTGTATGGATACGCGAAAATCTTACGGACTGACGACCGCAGTTTCCTTCCTGAAACAAAGCTTCATACCTGCCCGCCGTAATATCCCTGCGCAGTTTCGGAATATACCTGCAAACATCGGCACCGTACTTGAAATATGGCTTCTGTAATGATAGAATAAATAGTGTTTTCTAATACATAATTTACAGGAGAATACAAATGTACAAAGAAGCTATACGGCCTGTATGGGCAGAAATAAATTTATCCAATCTAGATTATAACATAAAGAATATCAAAGCCAAGCTGGGAAGAGGCACCAAAATAATAGGAGTTGTCAAGGCTGACGGCTATGGTCACGGCTCTGTCAAGGTTGCCGAAGTCCTCAGAGCAAACGGTGTTGACACCTTTGCCGTATCAACGCTTCAGGAAGCCATTGTTTTAAGAGAGGCTGGCGCAACAGAGCAGATTATATCACTGAGCCTGACACCTGACTTTTATTCAAGCGTGCTTGTTGAATACGATATCACCCCCGTTATAAACAGTCTGGAAAACGCCAGAGCAATTTCAAAGACTGCCGCCGAAGCCGGCAAAACAGTATCGGGCTTCATTACCGCAGATACAGGTATGGGCCGAATAGGCTATCTGACGTGGGACAAAAACGCTATTTCTGAAATCAAAGAGATTTCACAGCTTCCAAACTTTAAGATAGCGGGCCTGTTTTCTCACATGTCCACAGCAGACTCTGCCGACAAAACTTTCTCGCGGCAGCAGGAGCAGTGCTTCAATGAATTTTACAACAAACTTATAGCCGCAGGCATAGAAATTCCTATGAGAACCTTTGCAAACAGCGCCTCGGTAATGGATCTTCCGTCAGTATATTTCGATGCGGTACGTCCCGGAATTATACTTTACGGCTGCTATCCGTCAGATGAGGTTAACAAAAGCAGTCTTTCGCTAAAGCCTGTTATGTCTGTAAAGGCAACCATTTCACATCTCAAAGAGGTGCCGACCGGTTTTTCTGTCAGCTACGGCAGAGAGTTCATATCAGAGCGTCCAAGCAAAATAGCAACTATTGCCCTCGGATATGCAGACGGCTACCCAAGACCGTATGCACCTAAGGGAGAGGTTATAGTCAACGGTGTTAAAGCGCCGCTTGCCGGCAATATCTGTATGGACCAGTGCATGATAGATGTAACCGATGTGCCCGATGTCAAGGTAGGCGATGAAGTTATAATAATGGGAAGTGACGGCAAAAACACTATTTTAGCCGATGATATCGCCAGGGCTACGGGAACTATTAATTATGAAATCATCTGCGCTTTCGGTCAGAGGCTTCCAAAAGTCTATGTCAGATAAGCAAAGTATTCGGAGTATGCTTTATGCGTACTCTTTTTTTATATATGTTATTGATTTTTTTCAATATATTGATATATACTTGTATTATCAATACCGATACGGAGGTCTGTTATGAATTCAGAATATATGCGAGTGTTTAAAGCTTTTACGGATGAGAGCAGAGTTAGAGTACTTGAGCTGCTTTGCGAGGGTGAGCAGTGCGCCTGCGTCCTGCTTGACGATCTTAAAATCAAGCAGCCGACGCTTTCTCATCATATGAAAATATTATGCGACTCGGGACTTGTTACAAGCCGCAAAGATGGCAAGTGGAATTACTATTCCATCAATGAGTCTGGCTGCACCTATGCAAGCTCCCTTATAAATGCTCTTAAAGAGAAGAAAATGGAGGGTATTATCAGATTTATGTCTGCATATTTTCATATGCTCAGGCCGGTCAAAGCGCTTTTCAAGCCAAAAACACAGGAAGAAAAAGAAGCAGACTGTATGGACTGCAGCTGCTCCTGTATGAAATAAACTTAAAAAACGGTATGGGGTCA
>CAKQOW010000054.1 GCA_934256595.1 uncultured Clostridia bacterium | reverse complement strand
AAAGACTCTACACATATTATTGTAAGAGTCTACTGCTGACCTACCAACCATTTGCTTTACAAATGGGGTTAGGTCATTCGCCGTAGATTTCTACCAATCGCGCTTTACACTCTTGGGAAATTCTGACGTTTTAAAGCCCTAGTCCAGTTTGTATTAGCAAACTGTGACAGGTCTTATGCAAAGACTCTACACATATTATTGTAAGAGTCTACTGCTGACCTACCAACCATTTGCTTTACAAATGGGGTTAGGTCATAAAAAAACTTCTCTTGTCTGCAATATAAACAAGAGAAGTTTAAAATGTTCTATCTATGTTCATTATTTTTACTATCAATATATTATAAGTCCTGTTTTGATCCTTGCTGTTACGGATCAGCTTACCTTACGCTCCAATCTTAATTTATCTGCTATTATTGCTATAAATTCACTGTTCGTAGGCTTACCCTTATCATTATGTACTGTATATCCGAATAATTTATCTATAGTTTCCAGCTTTCCTCTATTCCACGCAACCTCTATTGCGTGTCTGATTGCACGCTCTACTCTGCTTGGCGTTGTCGAATTTTTTTCTGCTATAGCAGGATACAGTTCTTTTGTAACCGCACCCAGCATTTCCATATCATTTACAACTATTGAAATAGCATCTCTCAGATACTGATACCCTTTTATGTGTGCAGGCACTCCCACTTCATGTATTATATTTGTTATTTCTACTTCCAGATCTGTGGCATTATTTTTGTCGGGATTTATTATTCCTTTTGACATATTAAGTTTGTTGTTGTCGTTTGCTGACTGCTCCTTGCCTGAAACCTGTCGGATTCGCTTTTCCAGCAGTTTCATATCCAGCGGCTTGACCAGATAATAATCTGCGCCCAGACTTATGGCTTTCTTCGTAAAGGCTTCCTGTCCTACCGCCGAAAGTACAATTATTTTAGGATATAAATCCATTTCCATACTGTTCATTTCTTCAAGTACGCCTACACCGTCAAGACGAGGCATTACCATATCCAGAATTAACACTTCCGGTTTGTTCTTTTTTATGCTGTCTATCGTTTTTATTCCATCATTTGCTACAAAAGATATCTCTATTTCCTTATTACCGGAAAAATAGTCTGATATAAGGTCACAATAATCCTTATTATCATCTGCCACTCCTATTGATATTTTTTTCATTTCTTCACCTCCTTTCTTCAAAAAAATCGAATAATTTTTAATAAACATCAAAAACTACAATAAAATTGTAAGATATTTCCCACTATTATGCTACATATTTTGTAAGTTATTTTTTCACAAATTTCGACAAAAAACAGCTTTTCGTTTCGAAAAGCTGCCTTTGCTGTAATAATACTAATGCGTTGGTGAAATTTATCATTCGGGATTATATAATGCTGTCACTTTGCTCCAGCATCCATTCAATATATACTGCATAACCTCTTGTAGGGTCCTCGACAAATACATGAGTTATTGCGCCGATGAGTCTGCCGTTCTGAATTATAGGGCTTCCGCTCATTCCCTGAACTATGCCTCCGCATTTTTCGATAAGTCTTTTGTCGGTAACGTGTATTACCATACTCTTTGTGTCAGCACAAGTCTGTTTTTCTTTTTTCTCGATTTCGACATCATATTTTCTCACTGTATTATCATCTAAAGTAGTAAGAATATATGCGCCATCTTCCTTAACCTGCGCCTGATACGCTATGGGAACGGCCTCCTTTTCAGAAATCATACCGCCTGCTGTACCAAATATACCATAATCGGTATTTTTAATAAGCTCCCCCAGCGGTTTGTCAGGAGCTTTAAAAACTCCCTGTATTTCCCCCGGAATACCTCTTGCGCCTTTTTCTATTCCGATTATTTCAGAGGAAAGCAGATCTCCCTTCTCTATATCCAGCGTCGTTCCCGTTTCGCTGTCAAGTATGGGGTGCCCCAGCGCTCCAAAGGTCATATTATCAGGGTCGTAATAGGTCAGCGTGCCTATTCCTGCTGTTTTGTCTTTAATCCATATGCCAAGCCGGTAGGTATCATCACTGCCGCTTTTTTGAGGAACTATGGTATATTTCCTGCTGCTGCCGTTTCTCTCAACCGTAAGTTCCAAACTATCCCTTATCCTGTTTACAAGCTTTTGAACCTCCTGCGCATTTGATACTTTAATTCCGTCTACGGCAGTAATTTTATCTCCTTTTTTGAGTCCTGAATATTCAGCGGCTCCCTCAAGATCAACGATAAGTACGCCGGCAACGTCCATTCTGACACCTATCGACTCTCCTCCCGGAACAAGAGTTTTTTCCGATACAAGATTGACCGTCTGTCTGTTTTTTTCGGAAGATGACAGACTGCAGGCGCATAGAGCCGTAAGTATAAGGGCAAGAACTGCAAGAAATATTACAGTTCTTTTAGAAGGTCTTGTCATTTACATATCTCCTAACTTTCAAAGTCCTGAAGAAGCTCCATAAGAGCGTCCTTTGTCTTGACCATTATACCTTCTGAAAAAGACATCTGATCTGCTTCGTTAAGAAGGCTGTAAGTGATTTCTGTGTCCTTGTATTTGGAAATGTTTCCGTTCTTGTCGTAATAGTACACACTTATTAAACCGTCCTGCTCCAGCACCATATAATATGGGAGCTGGCTCCTGTCTATATCGCCCAGCTTATTGTCATTCTGCCGGTTTTCATCTGAAGTATCGCTGTTATCCTCTTCTGTGTATTCCTCATCTTCTTCATCGTCCTCCCACCAGTTATCTTCCTCAGGTACCGGAGTCTGCGCCGCTGTATTGCTGGCATCGGCATTATCTCCGCCGCCCCACGGAACTGCAAATATTCCCAGGGCTATAAGGAGGACTGACATAATCAAAATATAAAAGCCTTTTTTTTCGTATATTCTCTTTTTTCTGTTGAACATAAACACCACCTCTTAGAAGTAGTGTTGCCATAATTTTTTGCGCTTATACCCTTATTTTGTCTTTTATCTGCGCGTATGTTTTTTCTCCTATGCCGTTTACCTCCATTAAATCTTCTTTATTCTCGAATTTGCCGTATTCGGTGCGATACTGTATTATCTTCTCTGCGGTTACAGGCCCGATGCCGTTCAGAGTTTCAAGTTCCTCTGCTGTCGCTTCATTTATGTTTATGCTGCCGTCAGAGGATATATTACTTTCTGCAGAGGGAAGCTCAATGCCCCGCTCGACTTCATCTGCCGTAGGTATATATATCTTCTCACCGTCTGTAAGCACTGCAGCTCTGTTGATGCCCGAAAGGTCCGCCTCATCTGTGATGCCGCCCGCGGCTTTTATGGCGTCCTCAACTCTGGCGCCTGCCGGAAGTGTAACAACCTTACTGTCATTTACAGCGCCGCATATGTCGATAATAACTTCTTCTGTTTCTTCACTCTGGACTGCCGCAGACGCTTCGTTATTATTCCGGGCAATATCAATTTCCTCGTTTTTATCGCTGTGACCTGCGGAATAAACAGCAATTGCAACAATAAGTATCAGTATGACCGCACCGACCTGTATAATTCTTTTCTTGTGCTGCAATATAAATTCCTTGTTCAGATATTTTTCCATACCGGCCACCCTCTACCTTATTTCTGCTGCAAATATAACGCCTGCAACATTGGTTATTTCCTCTGCCGCAGAAGTTATTTCAGGCTCTCTGTCACACATATCCTTTGTTCTGAATACATTCCTGTGCTCTGTGTACTGCTCGTCTGCAATTACTATATAGACATCTTCGAATTTTTCTCCGTTTTTAATGCGTTCACTCTGATTTACCCAGTCATCATCAATCGAAAACATAACATTCATTTCAGACTCCGCATAGCCTTCAGGGGCTTCTACTTCTCTTACCAGATATGTACCTTTTTTGAGATGTTTAAACAGTACTCTGCCGTCTCTGTCCGAGCAGGAAAAGCATATTTTGGTGCCGTATATGTCGATAAGTCCAAATACCGCGCCCATCAGAGGTTTGCCGGAGTCGTCCACCTTGTACAGCGCAAACTCGTTTTCACAGCAGTTTTTAGGAGTGGTTTTCACTTCAACGCTGTTTTTGCCCGCTTCAATCAGAACTAACTCTGTATCGTTTTCGATTTTAAATTTTGCCAGATTGTTGTTGATATCCTTGTAGTAATATGCACCTGACGGCAGCATTTCATCAAAACCTATTGCGCAGCCCTCCTCTGCTATGCTGTTAAGTATAAGCTTTCTTTTGTCATTGAATATGCTGAATGTCATAGTGCACTGCGTACAGTTGCGAACCTTGAGGGTACCCAGTATCAGATCGCTGTCCACATTTACAAAGACCTCTTTTTCTTTGAGGTCAACCTGCGTTACATGTTTCTCATGTATCTTATATCCCTCACCGGCATCGGTTTCGTAAATATTATATCTGCCATATTCAAGTTCTTCTGTCTGCGCAATGCCGTCCTCATCAGTTCTCAGGCTGTGCGCCGCAAGGTCTCCCTCGTTATATACAATATTACCGCAGAGGTCCCGTATTTCCTCTACCGCCGTTATTTCAAATCCGGCGGCCTTAACAGGTTCTCCTCGTCTTAACAGCAGAGCATTGTTTTCAAATTTATGCTCCTGACCGTACTTCCTTATTACGATTTTCCCTTTGTTAATTTTTTCTCCCATTTTGATTTCCTTTCACACAATTTTCGTTTTTTACACATTTTTCTTTATACACCTTTCGTATCCAATTAATTGGTACTGCCATTATATTCTTCGTTATATATCCTGTCAACACATTTTTTCTATTTTTTAGTATATTAACTTTAATTTTTACAAACAGTGTAAAAATCCCTATATTAAGCTTGTTTTTTTACCTTTTTCTCAAAAAAGCAGAAAACCCACTGATATATCATATACCAATGAGTTCTCTGCTTATTTATGTTACAACAATATATTGTAACTAAGAAGGCTTAATTATTACCTTGTTTCAGCTATTTACTTACTCCGATTTCTAACACCATAGTATTTCTTTGTTGATATATAGAACTTATACTTAACCGTATAGCCTGCATCTGCTAATGCCTTAACATCTATAACTGTTCTATTTCTTCTGCCGACAGGCCTGATGTTTCAGCAATGATATCAATATTGACACCTTTTTCTTTTAATGCCTTCGCCATCTCCAATTTCTCTGCAGCTCTGCCAGAAACCTCGCCGATTTTTTCACCTTCTGCAAAGCCCTCAGTTCTGCCCTGCTCAAGACCCGCCGCTTTGCCATCTTCAAAGCCCTCTTTCTTCATAACCTCTCCGTATTTCTCTACTGTTATTCCCGTAAGCATACCTTCAACCTCCACCGCATACTTATTAAGAAAATCCACAAGAATACCTTTGCTCTTAGCTCTCTTTACCGCCTCAGCCACTGCTTCCTCAAGGCTCATTTCCCTGTCAAGATATTCATTCATAAAATATATGAACATACTGTATTCTCTTAGGGTCCTGCTTCTTTTCAGTAACCTGTTATCTTCAGAATAACATATATTATATACGTTTACCACCAGTTCTACTGAATTGAGAGGCCTATCCCAATAAATTTTAATTTATTGCAGGAAGGCCCTCTGTCAGAAGCACAGCACTCTAGTGCGTGCCTTTTTGCCCCAAGCTATGCTTGGCTAGGCAAAAAGGACAGCTGGTGAACCGTTGCATAAGGAGTCCCATCAATCTGCTTTCGCATATTGTGGCAACTCCATTATCTATTTCATCTATCGCCTCCTACGCGGCAGATGGTTGGAGTCTAAATTAGGAATACAAGTTCATATTCTGCCGAAGACGACCCATTAAATTGTGAATTATTTTTACAGTAATATCAATATATTCTTCACCCCACACCTGATAAGAGATCATTTCAAACGTCAGCAGCAGTTAATTCAATCTCCTGACCGCTAACACACACCTTGCGTTCTTCCAGACAAAAGTACAGATTGCCTTCCAAAATCTCGCTGTTGCTCTGAACCCAACAGGACAAATAATTTTTCTGCTATTCTTCTGCCCGGTTCGGATAAATCTAATACAGCTAATTTCCCATGTCATCACCTCGCATTAAACATTTTTCTCTCATTTGCTTAACGGAAATTCGTCGGCAAGCAACCCACGCGGATAGAAGCTCCGCAGCTTAGGTGTCTATTTTATCAGCATAATTGTCTATGGATATTACGCTGTCACAATGACATATCAATTCATCATCGTGTGTAATAACAAGAATTACTTTCTTCTGGTCTGCGGCTTCTCGCAGTACATCTGCGATAATCTTCATATTACCGCCGTCCAGTCCGCTTGTAGGCTCATCAAAAATGAGTATCGTTCTGTCAGAAAGAATTCCACAGGCAATCGCGAGCCGCTGCTTTTGACCACCAGACAAAGAGGCCGGATGAACATCTTTGTAGCGATACAGACCTAAGCGTTTTAGAAGGTTTCTGGCTTTCTCCAGATGTTTTTCTGAATGCTTTATGTTTAGCAATACTTCTTCCGAAACACTATTCGTAAAAAATTGCGTTCCCGTATCATTGGAACTATACCAGGTTTGTTTCCGACGTTCACAAGCGTTTAATTTTCTACCGTCAACCACGATTTGCCCGTTTTTTTCCTTCCATAAACCAGATAAAACCAAAGCAAGGCTTGTTTTGCCAATACCGTTGTGCCCGGTAATTGCCGTAATTTGCCCAGCATGAGCAGAAAGGTTGATGTTACAGAAAATTTCAGCCTTTTTTCTCCTGCAAGCGAGTCTTTTTACGCACAATGCCGGAAACTGATCTGTATGGTTTGTGGAAGCCGGAATATTTCTATCATTTTTTTCGGCAATTTCTCTTAAACCATAGACCTCTATTTCTTCTGGTAACAGTTGCTCCATTTCAGTAGCATTCCGTTCCCACAAAATTTTCCCATTACAAACATAAACAAACCTATCCGCGATTCCATGAAGCCACGATAGTCGATGTTCCGCTATTATAAGGGTACAGCCTTCAGCTTTTAGACGCTTAAATATTGAGGCTAATTGTTCAGAGCCGTTTTTGTCCAGATTTGATGTAGGCTCGTCACAAACATAAATATTGGGACAAAGCGCATAAACCGAAGCAATCGCCACTCTCTGCTTTTCTCCGCTGGAAAGCATATCAAGATTTCGTGAGCGAAGTTCATCCAAACCAAACGATGCAATCGCATCATCTGTGCGGGTACGGATTTCTTCTGCTGAGAATCCATAGTTTTCACAGGCGAAAGCCACCTCTCCAGCTAATTCCGAAGAAAAAAACTGACTTTTGGGATCTTGAAATACACTGCCTACCTGCCTTGCCACAGTAAATTGCGGCATTTGTGTCAATGGTTTTTCATTTAGAAATATCGTACCTGTCAGTGTTCCTGCGTAATAAGAAGGAGCAAGGCCGTTTATAAGACGCGTAAGGGTAGTTTTTCCGCCGCCAGATGGTCCGGTAAACACTACGCACTCACCATCATTAACGGTAAGATCAATTCCAGATATTCCTTCCGTGCTGTCTAAGTATTGGAAAGAAACATCTTTCATCTGTATCATGCGCGCACACCTCCAATCCACAAAAACAGAAAGGTCACAACACTCCATAGAATTAAGCAACCCCAATCCTTGATCGTCATGTTTTTTTCATAATAGCTGCCCCGCCTGCCGGGAGCCTCTGCTCCGCGGGCCACGGCAGAAACGGAAAGCTGATCGGCTATTTGGAGGCAACGCAGCAGCAGAGGAACCAATACATATTCGCAGGAAACCGCAGGATGCAACAGGAGTTGAGTTGGAGTTGTAAGTCCTCTGTTACGCATAGAGAGCCATACACTTTTCAGCTCTGCTTTCATGGTAGGGAAAAAACGGAACATAACCAGTAATCCCAAAATACCAGCAGTCGGTATGTGAATACGAGACATAAACGCCGACAACTCTCCTGGTGGTGTCGTAATTAAATCCCAACCAACAATAAAAACAGCAGACAGGTTCCAAAACATCAGCACATAAAACTCTGAAAAAATAACCATATGAAGCCCTTGATACCGGATCAAATACAACAGTGCCGCCAAAACAGCATAAAACACACCAAAAGAATGCAGCGCCCGCCAATTATGCTGAATCGAAAGATAAAGGAATCCGGTCAGCACCAGAACACAGGTCATCATTGTATTGGATGTCAGAGAAATACCGACTATGGTGCAGCCTAATGCCCACAACTTAACCGACAACGCGAAGTTCTCCCTCTGCATCAGAGAACTCCGGCTTTCTTAAAATGCTTATCCATAAGCCGACCGCCTATCAAACTACCAATAAAACCGCAAGCAGTTGTGAAAAGAATAATAAAAATCAACCATCCCGGAGAAGAATAGTACTGCACAAAAGAATCAATGTAGCTCTGTTCCATACCACTGGAAACAGCAAATGCCTCATAAGTATCCCAGAAAAACCAGAGCGGCAATAGATTAACGCCATTATATAGTAAGCTGGCTACCGTCCATGCAGCCGCCATTTTCTTTTTAGATTCCCACCCGTTTTTCCATAAAATAACCTCGCAGATAACGCCAATCACCATATAATAAGGCAATAGATACCAGTTCCCCATAATAAGGAAAACGATACCCAAAATGGTCATGTAAATAAAAGAGACAAACCGTTTACGTACCCGGCTGACCATAAGGAAATAGACTGGCGCGCACAATAGCATGGTAAAACCAACCGACAGCACCATGCTCACGAAATCGTTTACCATGCACACCATATTGACGACAAGTTGAATAAGGATCAACAACGCCGAGAGTAATACCGTTGTAATTACATCTTTCACTGTCCACTTTTTTGTCTGACTCATAATAATCTTCCTTTCTTTCTTTCCGTTTAATTATTAACATCAAGCTGCCATCCAATCGCTTGTTCCCTGATACCAACGAAACGACGATAAAGCCCCTCTTGCTGTATAAGTGCCTGGTGAGTGCCTCGCTGGACAATACACCCCTTATCAAGCACAAGAATTTGATCGGCATTCCGAATGGTGGATAACCGATGAGCAATCATAATGATCGTCTTATCTTTCGTAAGCTCCGCGACAGCCGCCTGCAATTCCCGTTCATTTTCTGGATCGACGCTGGCCGTGGCCTCATCTAAAATGATAATCGGGGCATCTTTTAAAATCGCACGGGCAATAGAAATACGCTGCCGCTCCCCGCCGGAAAGAGTGGCTCCGCCTTCGCCCACAAGGGTTTGGTAGCCGTCCGGCAATGCCGATATAAAATCGTGGCAGCATGCCTTTTTTGCCGCCTCAATTACATCTTCCGATGTGGCGTACGGCCTGCCGAATTTGATGTTGTTTTCAATCGTATCCTCAAAAAGATAGACATTCTGGAACACAATGGAGAAATTTTTCAGAAGGCTGTCACAGGTAAAATCTTTTACATCATGTCCTCCCACACAGATTTTCCCTTTCTGTACATCCCAAAAACGGGCAATCAGGCTTACAAGGGTCGTTTTGCCTGAGCCGGAAGGCCCTACGATGGCGCAGGTTGTTTTTTCCGGAATGGCCGCACTTACATCCTGCATCACATTTTCCTGTCCGTAGGCAAAGGAAACGTGGGCAAGTTCGATGTCATAGTGGTCCAGCGAAATATCCCCGCCATGCTCATCCAGTACCGGCGTATCCATAACGGCCTCCATACGATCCAGGGAGGCGTCGATGACACGGGCCACGGAAGCCATACTTCCCACCAGTTCTACACTGGAGTAGATCATAAAGCTTGACACCAGCAAAAGCAGGCACTTGACTGGTGTTATCTCACCGCCCAGCAGCAGATAAGGGGCAACTACTAAGATTGCGGATTTTGCCAGCTTGAAAATCGTCTGGTAAACGCCGGTCAGCGAAGAAAAGACACTTTCCAGAATGATGTTGGCATCCGCGCTTTCCTCGATTGCCTGATTGACCGCTTTTCCTGACCTTTCTCCCCATCCAAAGGCCTTCACAACGCCCATTCCTTGAATATATTCCAGAAAGCCTGTCACAAGATTCGCCTGTGCGGCCTGCCGTCTGGGAGACAGCCTTTTGCCTGCTTTCTGGATTCCCCCATATACCAGCATGGAAACGGCCAGCCCCGCAAACATCAAAAGTCCGATATGCCATTCATAAAAAAGTAGCCAAACGCCTATGACAAGGGCATGGATAAAGCCTCCCGCCACTTTTTCCAGAACCATGACAGCATTACTCTCAATATCTCCCAGTGTGGTCGTCACGGCGGCTACGATCTCGCCCAGCCGGTTTTCATTGAAATACCCCATGGGAACATGTTTCATATGTTCACCGATTTCCAACCGTTTTTCCGAGCACATGGAAAAGCTGCCCAGCGTTCTCCGGATACAGGATAGGTTATTAAAAAAAATCCGTCCGGCAATGCTTACTACCATAATGGCAAGGGATACCCAGATGACGGAAACCGGCATGACGCAGCCCTCTGCCGCCGAAAGCAGCCCTGACAGAACCGCAAGGATTGCCATGATGGGCATCATCTCAAAAACAGAATCCAGCAGGCTGAAAACAAAAGAAGCGATCAAATTCTTTCTCTGTTTTCCCGAAAAGTCTAACAATCGTTTCATCAGTTGAATCATGCTGACGCCTCCTCTCCCATATCTTTCGCGCTGATATGCGCAGTCCACAGCTCTCTGTAAAGGTAATTGTTCCTTAACAGTTCTTCGTGGGTTCCCTGGCCTTTGATGCACCCCTGATCCATCACCAGTATCTTATCCGCGCCCACGATGGTAGAAAGACGGTGGGCAATGACGATCAATGTTTTCCCTTTTACCAGTTCATTGATAGACGCCTGAATGACCGCTTCGTTCTCTGGATCGGTAAATGCCGTGGCCTCATCCAGCACCACTACGGGACTGTTTTTTAAGATGGCCCGGGCAATGGCAATGCGCTGGCGCTCCCCGCCGGAAAGATTTCCGCCGCCGTCTCCGACCAGCGTATCATATCCTTTTGGCAGGTCGGAGATAAATTCATGACAGCTGGCCTGCTTTGCGGCGCTTACAATTTCTTCGTCCGTCGCTCCCGGTTTTCCCATGCGGATATTTTCCTTCACGGACAGATGAAACAGAAAATTGTCCTGAGACACATAAGCCACGGTATCCATGACCTGTGAGAGTGGGATGTTCCGCACGTCTACTCCACCAATCTGTACTTCTCCGCTGTCCGCCTCCCAGAAAGAAGCGATCAGGCGTGCTACCGTTGACTTGCCTGAGCCGGAGGGACCCACAATCGCTGTCATACCGCCCGGTACGGCGTCAAAGCTGATCTGGTGTAATACCTCCGTATTTCCATACCCGAAGCAGACATCTCGAAAAGAGATATGCGAATCAGGAAGCGTTACCCGTTCCGCCGGCCGTTGTATTTCCTTCGTTTCCAGAAGCCCTGTGATCTCTTTGACCGTGGAATCCACCATAGCAAGACTGTCCGTATATTGCAGTGCATGGATCAGCGGCTTTACTAATCCAAGGGCGAGGATCATACAGGTAATCAAAACCGGCGTTTCCAGGCTGCCCTGTATATACAGATAGGCACCTAAAGGCAATACGCCCAGCAGACAGGACGGCATAATAGAAATCCCCGCCACATAGAAGCTGTTCGTCTGCTTAAACCAGGTAGTCTTTGCCGCTTCATTTTCTGTTACAGCATCCATATACCTGCCATAAGATGCAGTGCTCTGGTTAAAAGCCTTGATAACTTCAATGCCGCCGATATATTCCACAATGGCGGCATCCATACTTTTCCCCGCAGTCAGTACACGGTCATACCGCTTCGCATAGTCTTTCATCATTCCCATGTAGCACGCAAGACCAATAGGGATCGTGATCAGCGAGATCAAGGCAATGCGCCAGTCCATGATAAAAAGATATGTCATCATCAGAAGCGGGACAAGAATATTCGCTGTCAGCTCCGGTATCATGTGTGCCAGCGGCAGCTCCAGCTTTTCCACCGTATCCACCAGCAGGGTTTTGAATTTACCGGAAGGTGTATCCAGAATATAACCCATGGGTACACGGGAGAGCTTCGCTGTCAATTCCGTCCGTATATTCTTTAAAATCGTAAAAGCCGAGCGATGGCTGAGTATGGTAGAAACCGTTCCAAACCAAGTGCTCCCCAGATAGCTGAGAAGTGCGGTAAGCGCCCAGAAACTAACGGAAGTAAGGTCATAATTCTGACCGCATATCTGGATCACGATCCGTGAAACCGCAAAATAGGGTACAATCCCGCACACAGAGCCAAGTACCGCCAGTAAGACAGAGGCTGTCATTTTCCCTTTGCACTGTGTTGCAAACCGCAGGACCCAACTGAATGTGTTATTTTTTTCCTGTTCCATTTCCTGCTCCTTTCATTTTTTCTAAAACCGTTCTGCGCATGGTTCCAGATAAATCACCTGATATTTTCCCATCCTCTAAGACCAGCACACGAGAGCAAATCGTCTGGATAAATTCATAATCATGGGTAATAATCAGCAGTATCTTCCCCTGTGCAGACAATTCTTTTGCAAGCCTCCCCACCTCCTGCATACTTTTTAAATCAAGCCCACTGGTGGGTTCGTCAAAAATCAATAACTCCTTTTCGCAAAGAAGACTGACTGCTACGGCAAGCCGCTGTTTTTGGCCGCCCGAAAGAGAAAGCGGGTGTCGGTCTTTGAAATCCAGCAGATCAAGCCATTCAAGCGCCTTTTCAACGGTTGCGATGTCCGGGGCTTTCACACCAAGCAAACATTCAGTTTCTACGCTGTCCGCAAACAGTTGATGTCCCACGTCCTGCATAACCATGTAAGAACACTTTATCCGCTGTTTCTCCGTAAGAGCCTTTCCCTGCAGCAATACAGTCCCACTATCATTTTTTTGTAATCCACACAAGACACGGGCAAGCGTTGTTTTTCCCACACCGTTTTTTCCAACAACAGCAATGACTTCTCCGCCATGAGCAATAAAACCCAGATCTTGAAAGATTGTCTGTTTTCCAAGACGGACTGATATTCCCTGCACTTCTAACTCATTGCTGCTTGTTTTTGGAGCGATAGCAGTTTTATTTACATGAGACAGGTATCTGCACCGAAGCCCCATGGCAAGAACTTCACTTTCGGGCAATGCTTGAAAACCGGTAAGCGTCATATCCTTCAGAATTTTCCCACCGTGCATATAAACAACACGATCTGCAACATCCATCAGATACCAAAGCCTGTGTTCCGCAATAATAATCGTTTTTCCCTGTGCTTTCACTCTTTGAAGCAGATCGGTCAGATCTTCAATGGCTCCCATATCCAGATTAGAGGATGGTTCGTCTAAGACAAAGATTTCTGACTCCGTTGCATAAACAGAAGCAAAAGCGATTTTCTGTTTCTCACCGCCCGAAAGTTCAAAAATGTTTCTTTGACGGAGTGCAGACAAATTTAATTCACGGCTGGTTTTCTCCAGGCTCTTTTTTAGTTTCTCTTGTGGTAAGGCCCGATTTTCCAAACCAAACACAATTTCACTGTCTGTATCTGTATTAAAAAACTGTGTGCGTGGGTTCTGAAAAACAGAGCCTACATAGTCTGAAATATCCGCAATATCGGTTTTTGTTACGTCCAACCCGCATACAGAAATTTCACCTGACAGTTCTCCGCTGAAAAAATGTGGAATAAGACCGTTAATCAAGCGTGTAATTGTAGTCTTTCCACAGCCGCTTTCCCCGCACAGCAGAACACATTGCCCTTTTGGAATCTCAAGAGAAACATTATGCAGCCCATTATTCTCTTGCCCGTCATAAGAAAAGGAGACGTTTTTTAAGGAAATCATTAGAACCACCCCTTTCCATTTGCCACGAATGCAAGAATGATCACGGTTATATACACAACCAAAATCAGCATATCCAGCACATGGAAACGAACCGTCTCCATGCAGGTACGTCTTTGTACATGGTCAATCCCTCTTGTAATGGCGGCCTGTGTAATTTCATCCGATATTTTAGAAGCAGATACCAGCATGGGAACATAAACATACTCCATCGTCCGCATAGGGTGGCGGAGAATTCCTGCGGCTGTTACAGGTATCCCTCGTAGAGACATTGCATCCTTAATCGAATTCCATTCCTCCCCCATCGTAGGAAAATACCGCAGGGTAATGGAAATAGAGATTGTAAACCCCTTCGGCAAGCGAAGCTTCCCAACTGCAGCTAAAAATTCGCTGACACGTGTGGTAGAAATAAGCAGGCTCCCTAACATAAAACAAGGAATTAGCTTGCGAATGTAAACTGCAAACATATAAATAATACCGCCGACACTCAATGGCAATATGGGAACAAGCCAAAGCTGAATTGCCAGTAAGGCAAGAAACAATGCTGCATATTTTAAAGACGTATAAATCTTCTTTGTACTGAGCAGCAGCAGAAAAGGTAATGCGGCAAAAATACACTCAATCGTAATACTCCCGTTAAGAAAGACGGAAATACTCGTTATAGCTAAAATAAGTAATTTTGTGCGGGGATCTATCTTCATTTAAACAATCCCCGCCTTTTCAAAATGCTTTTTCAACAGTTTTTTGCCAATAAAGCCGCCAATGAAAGCACAGAGAATTGTCCCAAGCAGCATCGCCGGGATAGCCCACCAGTTTGCGCCAATAGAATCAATTACACCGGCGAAAGAAGATACATCTCCTTTTTTGCTCATAAACTCGTCAAACTGCGCCGGCATAATTGCCATTGGAACATAGGCTCCCATAGGAGATAACGCAAATAAGCAAAAAGCTGCCGTATTTTTTCTAAAGGATTTGAATCCACCGGACGCGCAGATGAAATCCGCAATAATACCTAACACCACAAAAAATGCTGTCATCATCCAGAACATCCCGGTAATGAACAAAAGAATACCCGAAATAATTCCAAGAATTGTGATAGCCCCTCTTTTGGGAATTTTTGCTATGTAGAGCATAAATACGGTTCCTGTAAACAATGCTACGATCATTGGCATGAAGGGGAAAGTAATGGGAGTCATCTGCGCAATCCCCCCGGTGATGAATGCGACAGCCGCATAAATAAGGGAGAAGATACCGACAGAAATAAAATCCCGTGTTTGCAGTTTCTGTGAATTTTTGTTCATGATAATAACCTCCTGAGTTTTTCTGGTTAGAGTAAGCTAACCTGAGGGGTGAAAATTAAGGCTCACTTGAGCCTTAACATGCCTTCCCAGCCGCAGTTAAAAAAAGTGGCAAGCTCATTTACATATTGAATAGCGTGTTCTCTCGTCATATCGTGAGCCACCGTTTCAAAAACAGCGGTGAAATAAGCGCTTGTAATCATGTGGTGGAGTTCACGGCTGACAGTCCCCTCCAACTTGCCAAGCTGACGAAGCCGGTCATAATAAAGTTCTGTCTGGACAACTTCAATTTCCACAAGCTCATGAATGTAACTGGAATATTTTGTTCCTTCGGAACAGCATATCACCAATTTAAAAGCATCGAAATTGTCGTAGATAAAATTGATAAAATGATTCAAATATCCCGTTGATAATTCTCTGCTTTGAGCCACTTTATCCTCTGGAATCAAATCAAAATGTGCATCTTGCGCTGCCTTAAACTGATTCATAAGAGTATCTGCTACTTCTGATACAAGTGCGTCAAAGAGAGCAGCCTTATCCGGATAATAGCGAAATACTGCCCCTGTTGTCAATCCTGCGGTTTTTGCAATATTGCGAACCGATGCTTCGCTGTATCCTTTTTTCAAAAATTCTACTTTTGCCAATTCCAACAGATGTTGCTTTGTCGCTTCACCTTTTTGCAATTTCTCACCTCCTCTAAAAAAATAGCACCGCTATTTTTATTATACACAGGAATTTTAACTTGTCAAGATAGCACTGCTATTTTTTCAGATTTCTTACATAAAGTCAAACCTGGTATTTCACTTTTCAATTAGTTGGACATTTCCAATAATGTTTCGACTTTAACTGCTTCGGTTGAATCAATATCATACAGATGCCATGTCCAGTGAAATACAACAGGCTCTGCATTAATCTCATCAAAATAAGTATATATTCGCTCAATAAGTTCTTCTTTTGATTTAACACGAATGCCCTTGAGCATCTGTCGTGTCATCTTGCTGAAAAATGATTCAATAAGGTTCAGCCATGAAGCATGCTTTGATGTGAAAACAAATTCAAAGCGCCCTTTAACTGTAGCCAGATACTCGACGACTTTTTGATTTGCTGAAAGCAAAAACCGCACAGCAAAAACCGCTTAAAAAGCCGCAAAAGCAGAAAACCCAGTGATATATCATATACCAATGGGCTTTCTGCTTATTTATTTATGTTACAGCAATATACTGTAACCAAGAAGGCTTAATCATACCTTGTTTCAGTTAATTTACTTACTCCAGGTTCTTACTCCATACTTGCACTGTGTAAGAACTGTCTGTCCTACAAGCTTATCTCCCTGATATACCAGAGCCTTTGCCTT
>CAKQOW010000053.1 GCA_934256595.1 uncultured Clostridia bacterium | reverse complement strand
ATCTTATATATAAGCGCCTTGACTGCCATCTGACGGTTTCTTGAAGATCGTATAATAAGCAGCATCCGGCTGTCATTTTTGATGCATCCGAGAATAAGTATTATAACAAATACAATACCGCTGCCTATGCCTGCTGCAGTGTAATCTCCCACACCGCAGCATATGCCGGCAATAATGGCCCAGAATATATATACTGTATCTCTTGAGTCTTTAACTGCCGTACGAAAACGCACTATAGACAAAGCTCCGACCATACCCAGAGAAAGCGCTATATTGTTGCCTATTACGGTCATAACCGTTCCGGTCAGCGCCGTCAGTATTACGAGAGAGGCATTAAATTTCTTACTGTATATTGTCCCTCTATGGGATATGTAGTACGAAAGGAAGATAAAAAAACCCAGCAGCGCCGCCACCGCAATGTTTGTTGTTATCTGTTCCCATGTCAGATCTCCCGGCTGTGTAACTATGCTTAAAATTTTTTCTTTCATCTGATTTACTCTCCTTTACAATCTCGTCTTATACCCTGTCTGTCTTGCAAGCACGTATTTGCTTGCAGATATCTCGCTGCGGTTGATGCTGTTTATCATTCTTCTTATATATTCCAGCAGAAATCCGTCATATTTAACCTCTAAAATCACATTGTATCTGTCCATTACGGGATTCATATCAAGCTTGTCCGAAAAAAGGTCAAAGCAGCTTTCGGTTGCCTCAATATTACTGTCAAACGTAATCCTCGTTTTGTTTTCTTTTGCCACAAAGGCATATCGGTTGTACTGCACTATCGTTTTGGGTCTGTAGCATTTATAGTTCATAAGGCCATAGCACTCTGCCGCAAAGACATCCCCGTATCCAAGCAGCGGTGAATAGTCCCCTCCCGAAAGCCTGACAGCATCTGCTTTTGATACGCGAAGGGACCTTTTTAACTGGGAATCTCCCTGCTTCTGTTTCATCTCAAGCATTGCGAAATCCGATTCCGTATCATAGATGCGCAGTCTTATTTTACGCCTTGTTTCAATCCCTGCAAGCTTGTCGTCAAAGTCCTCGTCAAAAACAGTATCAAAATACAGGGTTCTTATCATATATCCGTCCGCTGCACTGTGCGCATCAGGTTTGAGAACCTGACTCAGCATATGCCTCTTTTTGATGTATTCATCAAGGCTTATTAAAAATTTCTTTTCTTTCCTGTATACTTCGTTCACCGTTTTCTCCCAAATAAAAAAGACCGCAAGTTAACCCCTGCAGTCAGTCAATCATATGGTGTTTCTCCCCATTTAGACACTTAACTTTGCGTCCCTGCCTTTCGACAGGTTTGCCTAATATAATACAATATACCACTTTTTTCTGCAAAATTCAATACAAAATCCATAACTTGTCCTTTACTATAATTTATGTCTGTTATAAAATATCTGTTGTGAGTTCGAAACCATCCTCACTATAAACAAAACTAAGGAGAAAATTATGAAAAACAAAACAACCTATCTTACTTACGCTGCCCTTATAGCAGCGCTTTATGTCATTCTGTCGCTTGTATCGAATATGTTCGGTCTTGCAAGCGGCGCTGTGCAGGTCAGAATATCCGAGGCACTGACTGTAATGCCGGTATTTACCCCTGCTGCAGTTCCCGGTCTTTTTGCCGGCTGCATTGTTTCCAACATCCTTACAGGCTGCGCTCCGTGGGATATAGTTCTCGGAAGCCTTGCAACACTTATCGGAGCCGTATTCACACGAATGCTCAGAAAGCACGACATCCTGTGCCTTCTGCCTCCGATTGCGGCAAACACATTAATCCTGCCGTGGGTACTCTCACTTGTTTATCATTTTGAGGGTTCCATCTGGTACTTTGCGGCTACCATTTTTGCAGGCGAACTGATTTCCTGCGGAATACTGGGATATCTGCTTAAAAAGATGCTTAATAAATATGATGGGATTATAAAATGGCAGTAAAAATACTGCCATTTTTATTTAATGATTTTGATTTACGCATAGGTTATAACGGTTCCCGACTCGCCGTTTAACGCTTCTATCGCCTTGTCAAGCGACGTTATAACGGCGTGCTTTGACGGATTGGCTCTTACAAATTTCATAGCGGCCTGAACCTTAGGCAGCATGCTTCCCTCCGCGAAATGTCCCTCCTCGCAGTATCTTGCGGCATCTGCAAGGTTAAGCGCGGAAAGCTCTTTCTGGTTTGGCGTATTGAAGTTAAGAGAAACTCTCTCAACCTCTGTAAGTATCATAAGAATATCCGCATCTACCTGCTCTGCCAGAAGCTCCGCTGCAAAGTCCTTGTCTATTACAGCCTCTGTGCCCTGAATCGTACCGTCCGGCTTTTCGACTACAGGTATGCCCCCGCCTCCGCAGGTAATCACAATACTTGAGTCCCACAGATGTCTGACAGCGTCTATCTCAACTATTCTTCTCGGTACAGGCGATGCCACAACTCTTCTCCAGCCTCTGCCGGAATCCTCTTTCATAATATAGCCTTTCTCTTTTACGATTGCTCTGGCTTCACTCTCGGTATAAAAAGGACCTATAGGCTTGGTCGGATCGTCAAATGCAGGATCGTTTTCCTCCACTATAACCTGCGTTGCCACCGTAACAACAGGTATATCTCTGTTTCTAAGGTTAAGCGCATGCTTTAACCCCTGCTGCAGATGATATCCGATATACCCCTGCGACATTGCCCCGCATACATCAAACGGCATAGCCGGTGTCACCTCTTTGGCAGTCTCAGAAGCGAGAAGTATTCTTCCCACCTGAGGGCCGTTGCCGTGAACAATGGCAAGCTCATAGCCCATATCGCTTATCTGCGCTATGTGTTCACAGGTACGCCTTACAACCTCAAGCTGCGCCTCTGCGGTTGCGGGACCGTTTCCCGACTGCAGAGCATTTCCTCCCAGTGCAATTACTATTTTAGACGCCATATTTAAAACTCTCCTTCATTTCATTTATATATTACAGATCCTCTCTGCTTACAGGGCATGACATACATCTCGGACCGCCCCTGCCTCTTGACAGCTCTGCCGACGGAACTGTCAGCACCGTCAATCCTTTTTTGTCAAGAATATCATTTGTCACATAGTTTCTCTCATAGGTAACAACCTTGCCCGGCGCTATGCAGAGAGTGTTTGATCCGTCATTCCACTGCTCGCGCTGCGCTGCCATAAGGTCGTCTCCCCCGCATCTGATAAGCTCTACGGCAGGCAGTGAAAGCTCCAGCTTCAGAAGATTTGTAAGGCTGTCTGTTACGGATCTGACTTTCACCTCGCCCTGTCTGTCAAGGGATATTTCAAACAGATGCAGCGGATCCTCTATTTCGTGATGTATGGTGAATTTATCATAATCCACCATAGTAAACACAGTATCAAGATGCATAAACGCTCTGCACTTTGGAATATCAAATACTATTATCTTTTTGAAGTCTGAGCCCAGCAGAAGATTTTTTGAAAACCTTTCAATGCCTGAAACGGTAGTGCGCTGTGAAAGTCCGATAGCCACGGTATCCTTTGAAAGCACCAGCACGTCGCCGCCCTCAATGGAAAACTCATCATTGTAGTTATACCATATATGCTCTCTGTCGGTTGTAAATTCATCATTATACAAATACATATATTTGAGCAGCAGCGGCTCACGCCTTCTGGCCTGCGTACTCATATGATGAATATTTATGCCGTTTCCTATGCAGGCTCCCGGATCTCTTGTAAAGTACAGGTTAGGCATAGGGTCCGTATAGTACGGATACGATACGGATATATAGTCTGCCAGAGATTTATGTTTAATATCAGGTATTTCACCTTTTTTAATTCCCGCAATGGCCTTGCTTACCACATCATAAGCGGACAGACCCTCAAGATACTCCGACAGCTCCTCATAGACCCCATGCGAATATATATGGCTTGCGTCAAGAAACTCTTTGATGAATTTGCTTTTGACACCCGGATTTTCGAGAGCCTTGGCGGTTTCGTCAATGTAATACAGTACCTCAACGCCGTTGTCCCTCAAAAGCTGCGCAAATCTGTCATGCTCCTGCTGAGCCACCCTGAGATATGGTATATCGTCAAACAGCAATCTTTCGAAATTGTCGGGAACCAGTCCCTCCACTTCATCGCCCAGTCTGTGCAGCAGCACCTTGTTAAGCTTGCCTATCTCCGAAAAATTATGAATTCCCGGCTTCATTGTATTCTCCTCTCCCTTGTATGCTACGCTATTGTTGCAACTATAACCGCCTTGATTGTATGCATTCTGTTTTCGGCCTCGTCAAATACCTTGGACTGTCTTGACATAAATACCTCGTCGGTTACCTCTCTGATATCGTAGCCCCGCTCCATCTGTTCTTTTGCCATGGTTGTCTCAAAGTTATGGAAAGAAGGCAGGCAGTGCAGGAATATAGCGTCAGGGTTTTCAGTCTTGTCCATCATTTCTCCTGTAACCTTGTACGGAGTAAGCAGCTTCACTCTCTCAGGAATCTGATCCTCTTCACCCATTGAAGCCCATATATCTGTATAAATTACATCTGCTCCCTTGAGGCATGCTTCATCTGTGCTCACCTCAATAACTGCGCCTGTGGTCTTAGCAACGGCGCGCGCTCTTGCAAGCACATCGCTGTCAACCTGATCAGCCAGTTCCTCAGGTCCGTAGGCCACAAAGTGCATACCCATTTTGGCGCAGCCGTACATCCACGCATAAGCCATATTGTTTCTGACATCTCCTACAAATACAACCTTGACCTTGGCAAGCGGCTTTGCAATGTGCTCCTCGATTGTAAGCATATCCGCAAGTATCTGTGTAGGGTGGTCAACATCTGTAAGTCCGTTCCATACAGGAACTCCCGCATTGGCGGCAAGCTCCTCTACAACTTCCTGGCTGAAGCCTCTGTATTCGATACCGTCATAAAATCTGCCCAGAACCTTTGCTGTATCTGCAATGGATTCTTTTTTGCCCATCTGTGAGGATTTTGAATCAAGGAATGTCACGTGAGCACCCTCGTCAAGGCAGGCAACCTCAAACGAGCATCTTGTTCTTGTGGAGGTTTTTTCAAACAGCAGAACTATATTCTTGCCTTTTAATACTTCGTTTCTTATTCCCGCTCTCTTTTTGGATTTAAGGTCGTGAGCAAGATCCAGCATATATCTGATTTCCTCCGGTGTAAAATCCATTAATGTTAAAAAGTTTCTTCCCTTTAAATTTACTGCCATAGTTCTTCTCCTTTGCTTTTGTTTCAATTCCGCTATTTCCTGCCCGGTTTCTGTCCGTGGAACTGGTAATAGCATACTTCCAGTCTGCCGTTATAAAGCTTGCGCCTTCTGTCTGCAGGCCGTCCGAAAATTTTGTTTTCGACTTCTTTATCTGTTGTAACCATAAACAGCGACCATGTGGGATTTTTTCTGTAAAATTCACTGTAGGCCCTGTAAATGGCTTCTATCTGTTTTTTCTCCCCTATACGCTCACCGTACGGCGGGTTGGTTATAACTATGCCGCCTTCTTCCTCTGCCGTAAGCTTTGCCATATCCATTTTTTTAAATTCTATGCAGTCATCTACTCCCGCCTCTGCGGCGTTTTCGAGGGCGGCTTCAACAGCCCTCCCGCTTATATCCGAGGCCTCTATTCTGATGTCGGCATCATAGTCTATGGCTTCAAAAGCCGCCTTTCGTTCTTCTTTCCAGATTTCAGGCGGAATAATATCCCATTCCTGTGATGCAAATTTCCTGTTGAGCCCCGGCGCTATGTTTCTGCCTATCATTGCAGCTTCAATAGGTATGGTTCCCGAGCCGCAGCATGGGTCTACCAGCAGCCGGCCCGCTTTCCAAAACGACAGCTGCACCATAGCCGCAGCAAGAGTTTCTTTAATCGGAGCTGCAACGTCGCTCACCCTGTAGCCTCTCTTGTGAAGTCCTGCGCCTGATGTGTCTATTGTAAGGGTTACTCTGTCCTTTAGTATTGTGACTTTGACAGTATACTCCGCTCCTGTTTCTTCAAACCTGTCGATGCAGTAAAAGGAGCCCAGTCTTTCGACTATGGCCTTTTTGACTATGCTCTGACATGCAGGTACACTGTGAAGCCTGGATTTGACAGAAGTGCCTGTGACTGTGAATTTGCCGTCTGCAGGAATTATTTCCTCCCATGCAATCGCCTTGGTCTGCTGAAACAGATCTTCAAATTCCAGCGCTTTGAATTCCCCCATTTTGAGAAGAACTCTGTCTGCGCTGCGAAGCCACAGGTTTGATCTTGCTATCGCGCGTTCATCTCCCATATATGTTATCTTGGCGTCCTCCGACCTGATTATTTTGTAGCCCAGCGCCTCTATTTCACGCTTTACTACCGCCTCAAGCCCGAAGGTTGCCGTAGCTATAAGTTCTAATTTCATTTTTACTCCTGTTTTTTAAAAAAGCTCTCTTAACGAGAGCTTTTTTCTAGATATATGCTTTTCTCTTGTTCATTGCATTGTTTTCAAGCTTTTCGATTTCTTCTAAGGATTCGCCTGTTCCCTTTGCAACACATTCTTTAGGGTCCTCGGCAATTTTAACTTCAATGCCTATTGACTCCTGTATTCTCTTATCTATACCGTAAAGAAGTGCTCCGCCGCCTGTAATTGTAATACCGCTTGTGCTGATATCAGCAGCAAGTTCAGGAGGAGTCTGCTCAAGCACGATGTGAACAGCCTCTACTATAGCGTCAAGAGGCTCTTTGAGCGCGTTCATCATTTCCTCGGATGTAATCTCTACAGTCTTAGGAAGACCTGTTACTCTGTCTCTGCCTCTGCATTCCATAGTAACGCTTTCTTCTCTAGGGTAAGCTGTACCGATGTTCATTTTGAGTTCCTCGGCTGTACGCTCACCTATATAGAGGTTGTGCTCCTTGGCCATATATCTTACGATATGATCGTCAAATTTATCTCCTGCCATCTTGATTGACTCGCTGGCAACGATGCCGCCAAGTGAGATAACGGCAATATCTGTAGTACCGCCGCCTATATCTATAACCATAGTTCCGTCAGGCTTGGAAATGTCAATGCCTGCGCCTATAGCCGCAGCAACCGGCTCTTCCATCAGATATACTGTCTTGCCGCCTGCCTGTGTAGCCGCTTCTCTTACTGCTCTCTTCTCAACCTCGGTAACACCGCTCGGCACGCATACCATAATTTTAGGTCTGAAAAATCTGCCTGTGCCGCAGCTCTTTCTGATGAAGTATTTGAGCATTCTCTCAGTAACGTCATAGTCTGAGATAACACCGTCTCTGAGAGGTCTTACCGCTATGATGTTTGCAGGAGTTCTTCCCAGCATCAGTCTGGCTTCTTCGCCTACCGCAAGAATTTCATCTGTATCTCTGTTGATTGCAACTACTGACGGTTCATTTAAAACAATACCCTTACCCTTTATATATACCAGGACGTTCGCGGTCCCCAGGTCTATGCCAACTTCTTCTGTAAATGCCATATTAATCTCTCCTTCTACAAAATTTATTCGATTTATTTAAAGCCGGTTTTGCGGCCGTTTGATTTTAACGTTGCTCTGTATTCTTATGATTTACAGTTACCCTTAATATTATATATAAAAAGTACGGTTATTTCAAACTAATTTTCAATTATCACATACTTTTCATTCAATTTACATTTAAGGCACTAAAAAGACAGGTTCTGAGCCTGCCTTATTCTGCTATTTTCATAGTCGCCGATACTTTGGCGCCAAACTGTATTCCTAAGGTTCCTGCAGTTATGCTTCCTAAAAGAACAGCCTGCGGTCCTATCTCAGCAGCTTCCTCAGCCTCAACCTCTCCTTTTACCTCACCGTATATAGATATACTCCTGCATTTGATTTTGCCCTCAACTTTAATACCGTTTTCGACAGCAACGTGTCCTGTCGCCGTTATCTCTGTGTTTACAAGGTTTCCCTGCTGAAGCATAAGATTGTTGCAGCTGATATTGCCCGAAACACTGCCTAATACAACTACATTGCCCTTGGCCGTAATGTTGCCTCTGACACTGCCTTCAATTACAATATGTCCGTCTGTTTTTATGTTACCTGTAACTCTGGTTTCCTTTGCGATTACTCCGAATTCGTCTTTAATCCCCTGTACTATCTCTGCAGTATTTACTGCGGCTTCTTCGGTTACTGCCGTAGTTTTTTCTTTTTCCATTAGAACCTGCTCCTCTGTATAAAATATGTTTGACCTGCTTATGACTGTATGTCTGATATATTGCAACTCGCATATGCCACCTGTTTACCGTCCTGTGACACTCTGTATGTAAAATTGGTATGAATTACAATATGCCTATATATTCTATCATTTTTTTAATCACAATGCACTATATTCCGGAAATAATATTATCAAAAATATACGAAGGAAATTTTTGAGGCTGCCTCCGGTGTCAGGTTTTCCCCACAAATTCATTTGACCTAAGGGTTAAAAACAGTTAATATATGAAATATAAAGGAAGGTTAAACTTATGTCTGTAAAAAACAACGTATTAAAGCTGCTTGAAGAAAACAGAGGCAGTTTTCTGTCAGGCGAAAAAATGGCCGACTCTCTGAAAGTTTCGAGAACAGCGGTATGAAAGGCAATGCGCGCGCTTCAAAACGAGGGCTACAGCATTGACGCCGTTACCAACAAGGGGTATATGCTCCGCGAGGACAACAGTATGCTTTCAAAGGAGGGCATCGGGCTGTATCTCAAAAGCGGCGCTCCGCTTCATTTTTTTCACAAACTGTATGTCCCTAAATATATTTCTGATATCGGAAGAAAACATATACTCGCAAGGGAACTTGTCAATCTGATGCTGGAATTTGATCCTGAACTCGAAGTTGCATATATGCTGAAAGAGGATTATCTTGATATCAACAGGGATTCTACAGAAGATGACATAGAGGGCAGACTTGACCACTATATCAAAGATTTAAAGACTTTTAGTGTTCCGGAATTCAAGACTGTTGCAGGCAGTCTTTCAAAATGGCATAACGAGATAATAAACAGTTTTGACAGAGTAGACGGAAGACGAATATCCAATGGTCCTATAGAGTCTATCAATTCCCGTATAGGGTTGCTGAAAGCATCCGCTGCGGGATACAGAAACTTTGACAGGTTCAGAAGAAGAGTTCTGTATTCACTAAACAAAAATTCATCCATAAAGTTTTAAATAAACCCTTAAATTTTTAAGTACAGGTTATATATTTTCGCAATAAAAAACAGAGTATGTAAAACTAGAACGAATTCTGTACATACTCTGTTATTTTTGCTAAAACCACAATACTTACACAATTTCCCCAGACCGGCATACTTTGGCGGTCTTGTTGTGATGCCTGTTTTTCAACCTGTATAAAATTTTCAATGTTCATCAAAATATGCTTGACTTTTTATTTGCAAGCTGTAAAGTTAGACCACCACTAACGTCCAACCACTAAAAGCGTTATAGCGCCCTTTTGTACACCCCATTTTCATCTTACATATAAAAATTTGTTAAAGCCTATTTTTTTCATGCATAACATTTATGCGAAGAACTTCTTAATATATTTACCCAGTTCATCCGGAACCAGCGACATCAGATCATGTTCCTGATTTTCAAAGAAAACAAATTTTGCTTTAGGCAAAAGTTTCTGCACTTCTTTTTGGTACTTTGCTGTAAAAATAGGATCTGCCGTTCCCCAAAATGCTATGGTCGGAGCAGATATATACTGCAGGAAAGGAGTATTGTCCAAAAGCTCCATGCCCCACCATGCTGCTTTCCAGCAATAGTCAGGCCATTTCTTCAGTTCAGCGTAATGCGGCTTATAGAAATCTTTATCCGCAATATACTTTGCCTCAGAGTACCAATCCTCAAGAGCGGGAGTGTTCTGGCTGTATTCTGTAAACATCTCATCAAGCTCTCTTAATTTTTTAGGAGAATGATGGAATCTTGCTCCTGTCGATACTAAAGCAAGTTTAATTACTCTATCAGGTATCGTAAAGGCAATTGTCTGGGAAATCATCCCACCCATCGACTGACCCACCAGATAAAACCTGTCTATGCTCATTTGATCAATAAAATCAGTAATGTCCTCGGCGTGCTGCAAAATAGTATAAGCAAATCTTTTCGGCTTATCAGAAAGCCCATGGCCTCTCAAGTCAACAGCGTATATATGATAGTCCTCGGCTAATTCAATAGCTGCGAGTCTTCCCAGTCTTGCAGTATCTGAGAATCCATGCACCATAATAAGCGGTGGTTTTTCAGTGTCCCCAAATTCCATGTAGGCCATACGGATTCCGGTATTAAGCTCAATAAATTTATAGTTGTCCGCCCATTCGGCAGAGCCAGGTACAGGTATAAATGACATTAAATCGCCTCCTCACTATTACTCAGTGTATTTTCTTTTAGCGGGTTTTTAATAAAGAATATTATTGCAATTATTATATGTATAACAATTATAGAAACAAATACGCCTTTATAAAGATCTCCGAAAACAGCAGTAACGACAGATGTCCATGGTGATGCAAGGAAACAGCCGAGATAAGTTCCAACGCATATCATAGTCGTTGAAAAAGCAACAGACGCCTCGTTACTTTTAAGTGCTGTAAGTTCAATACATATAGTCATTATCGACCAGAATGAAAAGCCGCAAAGAAATCCGCCGATTCCCATCAGAGCATATACTCCTGTGAAGTATACAAGCGCCGCCCCAAGCGCTATGCACAGGCATACAATGCACAGAAACGCTTTCTTGAAAACCTTGCGCATTTTTTCAAAAACAAACCCTGCAACAGCTCCTCCGAAAATGTAGCAGCATAAAATCACACTTGTAAGAAATACTGTCCCTCCCTGAACATCTATTACGAAAGGTGACATTACAATAAAAAAGCAGTTAAGGGCAGTGGCTACAACAACCATAACTATAAAATATCCAATTGCCGCAGGGCTCATGGTTTTTTTGCCCTTTGCTTCAGCTTCAGAAACAGACCTTGAAACGTATGAAAATCTCAACTGATCAGGCTCTTTAACAAAGAAAGCAAAAATAAGCGGTATTACAGCGAGAACATAGCTGTAAGCCGCAAATGACCAGTGATGCCCTCCAAGGTACCCTGCCAGAAGCAGCAGAATTATTGAACCGCAGTTCATTGCAGATGTATGCCATCCCAGATATTTCTGGCGTGCTGTTCCATCAAAAATTTCGGTTACATAAGCATTTAAAACGGCAAGAAGTCCGAGGCCAATTCCAAAGATAAGTCTTGCTGTAAGTATAAGTGCAAAACTCTCATACCATATTCCCGGCAGCATTCCGCCGATGAGGATACATATGCATCCGAGTACAATTGTTGTTTTATATTTTAATTGTTTTCCAACAAAAAATCCTGCAATAAGAGCTGCAATAATATAAGTAACATTAGGTATTGTTCCAACCAGTGTAATAAGACTGTAACTCAAATTCGGGAACTCATTAGAAATGTTCTCCAGTACAGGATTCATTCCGTTAATTGAATCTCCCAGCGAAGATGTCAGTATTATTATAAGGACAGTCATAGTGATACTTTGCATTTTTTTGGTCATAAAGTTCTCCTCCTTAGCAATTAATATTTGTCTGTTTTTGACCGCATTTGTAGAACAAACTCTTCAGTTTGTAGAAAAAACAATACACCTCCTCCCAAAACCTTGGTTGCTAAATAATAAACGCAAGATTCATGCCAACTAAAAAAAATAATTAAAATCACATCGCTGCAGGATAGGACACCAAGTTATTAACTACTTGTATTTTACCTTTATTTTTGCTATTTGTCTTCTATAAGTTCTGCAGTTGTTTTAACAACAAAATTGTCTGTATCAAGGCTCAAAACAACTTCTCTTAATCACTGTTTTGTGGTATAATTATATTCAGATAAAACAGACTTTTTTAATTTTCGACAAAACAGGAAAGGCAGTAAAAATGGTAATGAATAACGAAATTTTAACTGTTGAAGATTGCAGATACTTAAATGATATAACCGCTGTACTTTACTCTGAAGTCATACACTCAGACAATGGTGAAACAGCACTTAAAAATTTCCTGGAATCTCTAAAAAAACTGGTCCCTTTTGAAAAAGGCGAAATATATTTCTGCAACTTTCACAACGACAGTGTTTCTTATGAAGATTTTATCTTTTGCGGATGGACAAAAGAAGAACTTGAGCGTTATCACAATGAAGATGTATATAAAATGGACGAAGTTCTGCCTATGGTCTCAAACAGCAGTCCTATCATCTTCCGTTCCTCCGATGTTTTTATTCAAAGCGAACGCGAAAAAACAAAATACTATAATGACGTTGTAAGACCCCTGGGAATGGACTACTCAATAGAGGGAAATATTTCTTATGAAGAAGGTCAGCTCAGCGCTATCAGTATTCACAGATCTGAACGCAACAGCGATTTTACCCCAAAAGCTTTGGAGGTAATCAAGTACATCAGGCCTCACCTTATAAATATTTCCAAAATATATAACAACCTCAAGAAAAACAGCAATATTATAAATACAAACCCTATTCCTTTTGACCACATGAGTAACAATGGCGGTTTTTGCATATTTGACAAAGATATGAAACTCATACGTTCCAGCATCACTCACCTTGAAGAAATATGCGGCTATGAAAAAGAAAAAATTATTGACATAATAACCAAAGCTCTTTCTCTTGCAGCAAACAGATTGGAGGATTATCCTAATATTACACAGGATCTTTGCATCGGAAATCATAAGTTTATGGCTGACATCAAAAAAAGCAGTGATGGATACTATGTCGTTATATATGATTTTTCGCTTACTATCACGAATCTCCTGGCAGAAGTAAAAAATAAATACAATCTTTCTCCTAGGGAATATGATGTCTTTTTATGCATAACAGAAGGGTTGGACACTGCTGAAATAGCTGACAAACTTTTTATCAGTGCCACAACTGCAAAAAAACACCTGATCAACCTTTACAAAAAACTGAATATAAAGGGCAGGCATCAGGTATTAAGTATAATATTAAATAACGACCGTCAATCGGAGGAACTATAATGTACAGAAACGATTTTGAAGAAATGCTGTATAAGCAGAATGTTTTTGATGCTAATATTCTGTCAGAGTATATGTATAATTCACATGATGGTGTATTCATTGTTGACGGCAATGGGAAGCTGCTCGTAGCAAACCCTGCAGTTGCAAAAATGATAGGAGTTCCATTTAACAGTCTTGTAGGTAATATGATTTCAGATCTTGTAGCCAGCGGGGCATATACTGGTTCACCCAGCATCGAAGCTGTCAAAAGCAAAAAAACATATACAGGACTGGTTAAAACACGTACCGGCGTAGAAATAATGTCAACCAGTAAACCAATATACGATGAAAACGGTAATATCCGATATGTTATTACAAACTGTCGGCCACTTTCCGTTATTAAAAAATTCTTCGACAAATTCATGAAGCACGAAGAGGGTTTTTCGGATATTCACTATGATTTTGAAAATATGCCTACAAAGCACATTTACTCAAGCCCTGCCATGAAAGAAGTCCTTAAGCGATGCTATTATGCGGCTCAAACCGATTGCGCCATCATGCTGCTTGGAGAAACCGGCACCGGCAAAGGCGTCATGTCCAAATATATTCATGAAAACAGCAAAAGAGCAAAAGAAAAATTTATCGAACTGAATTGCGCGGCCCTACCGGAAAATCTCTTAGAATCGGAGCTTTTTGGCTACGAAAAAGGAGCCTTTACCGGCGCCAGCAACGAAGGAAAAAAAGGACTGCTTGAAATCGCCCACAACGGAACCGTATTTCTTGACGAAATCGGAGAAATGCCTCTTCAGCTGCAGGCAAAATTACTAAAAGTACTGGACTCAGGATACTTGCTGCGTGTAGGCGGCACGGTATACCGCAAGATTAATGTCCGGATTATTTCAGCGACCCATAGGAATCTGCATGAAATGATGAGGGAAGGACTTTTTAGAGAAGATCTTTTTTATCGTCTTAATGTGGTTTCTGTTAAAATTCCTCCTCTCAGAGAGCGAGGAGAGGAAATAATTGATATAATCAGCCACATATCAGCCAAAGCCAACAAAACATACTCCTGCAGCAAAACTTTCAGCAATGACGCTGTTCAGCTGCTCTTGGAGTACAGCTGGCCGGGCAACATTCGCCAGTTAGAAAATTTTATTCAGAAGGCTTTTATTCTTTCCATGGAAGATGATTATCTTGAGGCCCCTTTTATAAAATCACTTTTAAGTGAAGAAATTTCATATAATCGAAACACCGATTCAACAGCATGCAGCAGTGCTGAAAATAAACTTCCGGCAAATGCAGAGCCTTCTTTTAATGCTGATTCCGCATCCTTTGAATCACTGAAAGATTATATGCTGCGTGTGGAAAACGAATATATAAAAAACTGCATAGACAGCTGCGGAGGCTCAATAAGCAAGGCGGCTGAAAAGCTTGGCATCCACAGAACTGCTATATATAAAAAAATGAAACCCGAAAGAGAATAATGGAGCATATTACTTAATACATGTTGTAAAGACACACAGATAATCCGTTTAGGCTGACTTTGTTCAGCTTAAGCGGGTTTCTGCTTTCAAAGAACACGCATTTTAAAACGGCACACCTCAAATTTCCGAGATGTGCCGCTCAATTATTTTACTCTATAAATCCATCCTGAGTTATTCGGCCTTTTCCTCAATGTTATTCAGGAAAGTCACCGGATACTTTTTCAAAATCCAGCATTTCATAAGAATTAAATAAACAATACCTGTTATAAAATAAGTAGGCAACGCTGCGCAAGTATACGGAAACAACCCAGTCAGACTTGTATAAGTAAGTGGATTTAATATGAGAAGATATACCACCAATCCGCACGCCATAGCTATAAATCCTGCTGGGTTTATACCTTTATAATATTTAAAGCCGTTTTTGCGATCATAAAACTCACGAATACTCACGCGACCTTTACTAACAAATAAGGTTTCCGTTGTCATAATACCTGCAAATACCGAAGTAAGTAAGCCTACTATTGCGTAGATATTGCTGATTCTATAATAAACTTCAGGATTTAACAGGATTATTGTAGGTATTCCAACCAGGGCAATAGCAAGCCCCCATTTTACCTTAGGCCATCTTGAAGTAATAGCTATTGCTCCAGGATATGTATTAATTGCAATAGATGAAATATTGGCAACAGCCATAAATATCAGCCCCATAATAGCAAGTGCAAACATCCCGCTCTTTTCACTTGCCTCCAATATCCAGTCTGACGGGTCATATGCACCTGTTGCAAGGGCAACCACCGCACCAAACATAATAGCGCAGCATGATATTATTCCCCAGCCCCAAATGCAGCCATGGTAAGCCTGTCCTTCCGACTTACCCATTCTTGTGAACATTCCAAACATAAATGCCCATGAGAAACCCAATCCAAAATTGGTTTCAAGTGCAGCGGCATTATTCCATCTCTTAGTTAAGCCTTCATTTCCTTCTATAATAATTCTTCCTCTAGGTTCTGCATTTGCAATATAATCAAACCCGTACTCCCCTATAATATAATAGCATAACCAAACAATGATACCTACCATAAGCACTGCTGATATCCTTGAAAACCACATCATTGTATCAGGGCCACTATATGCAATATAGATTCCAATTGCCAGTGCCATCAGAGACCAAATCGCAACCCCCGGAGTCTCTGTACACAGGAACTCAGGGAACCCCAGCCTTGCACTGAATTTAATCGCTAACTGTCCGAATAAAAGCATCGGCATTGAAGCACTTACTGCCAACTGTGTAACGAACATAACAATAATTACTACAGGTCCCTTTGCTCCAAAAGCGCCTTGAGAAGCTGTAAGTGAATCCACTCCAAATCTTGCCGAATAGAATCCTGCAAAAGCAATTAAAAATAAAGGAACACAATTACCTACTAAAATTGACGGAATTGCTTCCGATAGCGGCACATAATAGCCTGTTTGTGCTCCAGCCAAAAAATACCACGCAGCAATACCAAAGCACACCTGCACTGCAACCTGATCAATAAATCCGTAAGATCTTTCATTTTGCTTTGCAGGCAATAATGTAAAGTTGGCTTCCGTACGAGCTTTGTCTTTACCTTTTTTACCCATTTTACATTCCTCCTGTTTACTAACCTACGGCTATAAGCCACCATATCACGAATATAATATCCAATCCTGCCATGACCAAAACATCCCAGGTAGCAATTCTTTTAACCCATCCATTACCACCGTGCAATGCATCCCATTCATGTTCTTCTTCGAATTCTTCAATCCGAGCTTCAAGTTCTTGCTTCAACTCGGGTGTAATGCCTTTAATATTTACTTGAAACTTTCTGTGAGCCGTATCAATCTGTTCTTGAGTTACGCTCATCTTGCCTTTATAGATTTCTGACATACAATTTCTCCTTTCCGGTTCCATTACAATAACTTACAATGCAAATTACAAAAAACAAATATTAAGATACCCCCCCCTATCGGCGCCGCAATAGGAAGAGGGCAGTTTTTTACGAATTATCAAATAATTATCAGTCACTTGCTTTAAGTTGTTGTAGCTTTTATTCGTCGTATTCTTAATTTTTCGACATTTGTTTATTTCTATCTACATCACTATGTACATTTTACTTCTAATAATCATTGAAATTTCAACATTATTTGTTTTGTATAACAACTTGCATTTAATCCACATTATTAAAATAAAGCAAATTTCATGCCACCCTCCTGCCATTCACATATCATTGCATTTTAAAACGGCACACCTCAAATTTCCGAGATGTGCCGCTCAATTATTTTACTCTATAAAACAGATCTTTACTTCAAGGTTTAACCACCATAACTTACAAAATATTTTTTATGTGTTCAATCGCATTTTTTACATACGACATTGCCTGAGGATTTTCACAAAGATCTTTGCCCTTTACCATATCATTACCTTTAACGGTAATGCATGAGCTCAGTAAAAATCTCATATTAACAAGTATGCTTCCTTCTTCATCCATATAAAGAAATGTAGCGCTATCGCCATACAGATCAGTCTTTCGGACTGTAAAATCATCGTTTATTACTTTGCCCGAATCAACTGCCATCCCTCTGCATGTTCTTTCAAAAATTTCTTCAAACCGCAAATCATTTCTCTGCTGTTTTTTGCCTTCTTCATATACCGAATTTACTAACCACGAAAACCTTGATAAAATCTGAATAGAGCTCTCCATATCAATTCCTCTCAATCATACATTAGATCCATTTGTCAACTTCAGTTAATACCTTGTCCATAATCTTCATGTTTTCAACGATTTCGTCTTCAGTGATGATTAGTGGAGGAGCTACGATAAT
>CAKQOW010000052.1 GCA_934256595.1 uncultured Clostridia bacterium | reverse complement strand
TGGTATAGTGGTTTCGCTTATGTTTGTCATAGTGCTTGCGGGATGTGGAAACGGCACCTCAAAAGAGGCGCCGCAGATTATCTGCTACAATGGAACCTTTACCGGAACAGTAGAAGATAATGGAGTCGAATCGTTTAAAGGAATTCCTTATGCACAGGCACCGACAGGGGAATTGCGGTGGAAAGCGCCTCAGCCTGTTGAAAAAAGCGATGAAATCTTTGCTGCAGATTCCTATGGTAAAGCAGCGATTCAGTATGAAACCTTTTCTGTTCCTGCTTCATTCAATGAAAAAGGTGAGGATTGTCTGTCGCTGAACATATGGACAAAGGATATAAAGACCAAAGGAAAAGCTGTTATGGTATATATTCATGGAGGAGGTTTTAACTGGGGAAGCTCAAGTGATGATGATCACTTCAGTGGCAGATATATTGCAGAGGATAATGAAGATGTCGCAGTAGTTACAATAAACTATAGGCTGGGGATGTATGGTCTGATTGACTTTTCAAAGGTGCCCGGAGGTGAAGAATATAAAGAGTCAACCTATTTAAGTGTTCTGGATATTATACAGGCGCTTAAATGGATTAAACAGAATGCAGAAAGTTTTGGCGGAGACCCTGAAAACATCATGGTATTCGGAGAATCGGCAGGTGGGGCGTATGTTTCCTACCTTATGGCCTGTGAACAGGCAGAGGGACTGTTTAACCATGCAATCGCACAGTCGGGATCGCTTAACCTCACATTCAGCCAGGAACAGTATGATGAATTGGGACTGACAGAATTACTCCTTGAGAAAACCGGAGCAAAGAATATGAAAGACCTGATTGCAATCCCTGAGGAAGAACTTGAAGAAATATATACGTCCTATGATGAAGAAGGCATTTGCTTAAATGACTTTGTGAATATGCCGCTGCGAGGGGGAAATGGACTTGTGCCGGAGGAACCGTATGAAGCGCTTCGAGAAGGCGTAAACAGAGATGTTGATTTTATAACAGGAACAAATTCTGATGAATGGAGATACTGGATTAATGAGACAGGTGAAAAGCCGGTTACCGAAATGGATGAAGAAGGAGTTGAACAAAACAAGGCAATATATGAAGAATATATTGTAGGGGCAAAATACCAGAAAACTATGAGCATTGCATCGTCGGAAGAGAAGAAAAATATCAAAAAATTCCTTTCCATATGTGGTGAAGACGAGAAAATATGGCAGTACACAGAACTTGCAAATGAAACTGCATTTAGAGTGCCTTCCATTGATACAGCTTATGCACATGCATCGGCGGGAGGTAACACATATATGTACTATTTCGAAAAAGAAAAAGATGATATGGACTTTTTCGGTTCATGTCATGCTGCTGAGCTTCCTTATGTCTTTAATCGTGCAGACGGAACCGGATATTCTGAAACTGTAGATAAAGATCTTGCCGGAAAGATTTCTAGAATGTGGGCTCAATTCGCCAGAACAGGCGATCCGTCTATAAAAGAGTTCGAATGGAAACAGTATTCTGTCAGCAAGAGAGAAACTCTGGATGTGGGAAATGATAATTCACTGATAATGGTTAATGATCCTCTCTCTGAACAAAGAAAGCTTATTGAGCCTTTTGTAAAATACTATCTGAATTAATCAAAGGATAAAAATCAGATAACATATCAAAAAACTGCCATAATAGATTGTATTTTGTTATGGCAGTTCCCTTTATTTTCGATTTGTTCTGAAATTTATCTGTCAGATGTAAGAATATCAGTTGTATAGTGCCGTTCTCTTTCGGAAAATTCAATATGGTATCCAGTAGGATAATAGACGAATATGAGATCTAATGATAAAATCCGGATAATAATCGTAAATTACAGGTTGAAGGAGGAATGAAAATGATTAAAAAGTGTTTATTAGCAACCTTTGGATTGTCTCTGATTGTCATATGCGCATTTATAATTACAGGTTGCTCAAAGGATAGCGGCACACCGAAGGTTGAGGCTCCTACCGGTATTTATACAGGGAATTCGGTTGACGGAATTGAGGAGTATCTCGGCATAAGATATGCAGCACCGGTACAAAGATGGAAAAGAGCAGAGGACGTAACAACAACTGCAGAAGATGTTATTGATGCAACCAAGTGGGGTCCTTGCTGTACTCAACCGTACAATGAAGTTGAGGTAGCTTCTCAGGGAGAACTTTCAGAAGATTGTCTGAACCTGAATATCTGGACTAAGGACAGCAAAACAGAAGATAAGCCGGTATTTGTCTTTATACACGGCGGCGGATTTATGAACGGCGGAAGCAATGATCCGATGTATGAGGGCGACTCTATGGTAAAAGGCCTTGCTGACGGTGAGGATATGGTTTATGTAAGCATCAACTACAGAACAAACCTGTTTGGCTCAATCGACCTGACAGGCCTTGAGGGCTATACCGATGAATATTATGATGCCGTTAATCTCTGGATACTGGATCAGATTCAGGCTCTCAAGTGGATTAATGAGAACATTTCAAGCTGGGGAGGCGATCCTGCAAATGTAACTGTATGCGGACAGTCCTGCGGAGGCATGGCAATATCATATATGCTTTCAATGCCTGAAGCGACTCAGTATTTCCAGAAAGCAATTATAGAGTCGGGCGCGCCGTTTATAGCTCAGCAGACAGAGGCTGAGAAGCTCAAGGTTGCTGATATGATTTATGATGAGCTTGGCATAGGCACTCTGGATGAATTTCTTGCTCTTTCAGATGAGGAGATCAAAGAAAACGGTCTTTCCGACATCTTTGAAAACCTTTCGGGCCTGTCAAACATCTATGCAGACGGAAAAATAATCTCAAAAACGTGGTGGGATGATATATGTGACGGCTCTGCAGAAGGCATAAAGATAATGATAGGCTGCACTAACGGTGAAAACGACTGGGCTGCATATGATTATGAAAACGGCGGAGTATTAGAAGATCCTGAAGGCGTGGAATGGTATATAACCAACGACAGCAAAAACAGAGGAGATAAGAAAGCAAAATACTTCATAAATCCGATCAGCGCAGACGGAACGCCTAATTTCGATCTGGAGGCATATCTTGACACCAAAACAGATAAGGTGGAAGCGATGACTGACCTTTACAATGATATGTGCTATGCGCAGGGAACCGAATATGAAGCGGAAGCTCTTTCAGAATATACAGAGGTATACAAGTTCTACTGGACATATGCGCAGGAGCCGGAAAGCGTAATTGAATACTGTGAAAGCAATGACATGGAGGCAGAGGTATCTCCGTACGGCAGAGCCCAGCACTCCTATGCGTGTGTATTTGCTCTCGGAAACAGTGCAGACGGCTACAATGAGCTTACGGGAGATCCGGCAAAGGACCCTGAAAACCTGCAGGCAATGGCTATGAGCGCTTGGTATAACTTTGCAAAATCGGGCAACCCTAACAATGAACTTATTCCTGAATGGAAGACCTATGATGCAAAGGACAGAAACACAATGGTTATGGGCGCGGAATGGTCACTGGAAAAAGATCCGAGAAAGCTGCAGCGAGAAGCACTTACCTGCAGACCTCAAGGAGAAAAACAGAAGTAGGATATAAAATAATTAAGGAGAGATGTGTCCTGCATCTCTCCCGTTTGTATTTTTGGTGAATTATTCGTATCTTGAGGCGCGGCCCGTATTGCCCTTGCCCTCTTCCATCATTCCGAAGGTTTCCATGAAGAAAGTCTTAATCTTTAAATTGTATTTAACGGAAACACTGTCAAGAGCATCGCTTACTATATCATTCATATCCTGAGAGTCGGCAGCGGCGCGGGCATTGATTACAAGTGAAAGCGCGCTGTATTTTTTGTCGAGCTTTCTGGAGTATTCAACATCATAGTCTATACCGATGAGGCTTGCCTTGAAGAAATCCGTCATATTCTCGGCATCATCGGCAGCAAACATCTTGAGATGAGGCACATTGCTTTTTTTGGAGATAAGACCTTTTCGTATTTCCTCAAATATATCGGAAATCACATCGTTGAAATCAATGTTTTTGTCCTCTCTCTGTTCCATGAAAATTCTTGTATTGAACCAGCTCAGTCTGCTTTCGGCAGCGACAAAAGCATCCGAACCGTAGCCTATTTCCTTGTGAACCGCTGCAGCCTTGCTGCTGAGAATATAGTCAACGACATTATCAACTCCGGTACCTTTGAGAGCAGATATCGCCATAACAGGCACTGCAGGATAGTTTTCCTTTATGAAGCCGATGATGTTATCTGCTTCGGCATCACTTATAGTATCGATTTTGTTTAAGACTATAATATCTGCTTCTGCCATCTGTGCGTCAAGTAGGAATTTCATTTCTTCCGGCAGATTTATATCCTCACCCTGCGGCATAATCATTTTTATTCTTTCGGGATCCACAATGCACATAAACGGCATAAGCGTAAACTGTCCCTTTTCCTTGTCATCAAGCTCCAGATACACATGATCGAGAGCGCCTATGCCGCAGCCCGGGATGTCCGAAAAAATAATGTCGGCTCCCGCAGCCTCAAGCTGATGCAGCTTGTCCACGAGATTTTCGTGCTGATAGCATATGCAGTTACCCGAAATCGGCAGGGTGGTAATACCTGTAGTTGCCGTAAACTCCGCGTCAACTATATTGCCTGCGCCAAGGTCGTTTGCGAGAATGGCCGCGCTGCCAAGGCCTCTGCTGTTGATACTGTTTGCAAAGGCTATCATGGAAGTTGTTTTGCCTGCGCCTAAAAATCCGCTGGTTACCATATATTTTGTAGTCATAATAAATTCCTCCTGAAAAATATGTCTGTAATAATTGTATATGTCATATCGAAAAAAATCAATATGTAAAATCTCTGACTGCATTGCTGAATTTGTGAAAGTAAGAGTAATTTCGGGAATATGAGCAAAGTAATCCGCATATGAAAAAATATATACAGGCAATTGTCACAAAAGTATTGAAGATTTAGAATACTTTGATATAATCATAAGACTACGGGTTATCATGTTAAATGAAAGGAGAGAAGGAATGAATTTTAAAGCAAAGAAAAGCTGGAGAATATTCTCCATAGCACTGGCATTTGCTTTTGTTTTTACTACTTTTGCGGCGACTTCGCTTACAGTTGACGCTGCGACCGTAAAACCAAAATCACTGACAGTTTCAGCAACTGCCAAGACTGTTGACATCGGAGGCAAGGTGACTGTTAAGGTTAAATCAGTCAAGCCGGCAAATGCAAGCAAAAGCGTTACATGGAAATCATCAAACAAAAAGGTTGCCACAGTAACAAGCAAGGGTGTTGTAAAAGGACTTAAAAAAGGTACGGTTAAAATCACAGCAACCTCTAAAGCAAATAAGAAGGTTAAAAAAACAATAACAATCAAGGTAAAGAATATCAAGCCTACGGGCATTAAACTTAATAAAAAGGAACTGACACTCTATGAAGAGGGCAAGACTGCAACACTTAAAGCGACACTTGCGCCTGCGGGAGTATGTGACAAGGGCGTTATATGGAGCGTTTCAGACGAGGAAATTATATCAGTAGATGATAACGGTATTGTAACACCTAAAAAAGTGGGAACTGCCGTTGTAACAGCTAAAACTGTTGAGGGAGCCCTTGCTGCAGAGTGTGCCGTAACAGTTGCAGAGGCAGTGGACTACACTGTTCTCAGACCTTTTACACTTGCAGGCTATTATGCAAAGGACAAAATAAATTATGTTCCTGTTGCAGCAGATGCAAGCGTTAAAATATGGAACGCATCAGCTGACAAGTTTGAATATGCGCCGTTTACCAAGGCTAATATCGTGGGTAACTATGTGCAGCTTATAGACCTTGACAAAGACGAGAAGGCAGATGTTATTCAGGTTGTTAAGTTCAAGGACGGCGAAAAGAAATGGAATTCAAAGATGCAGTGGCTTGATGGAGCCGGCGAAAAGGCTGAGCCTGCCGTAAGCAACGAAACAGGCAGGAAGCTCTTTGAAGGCGCTCAGTACAGAATACCTATGGGACAGAGACTTCTTGAGGGCTACGGTCTTGGAGATTACAGTGGCACTACCGATTTCTCAATCCCTGCAAAGCAGAACACATATTACAAGGATTATGATTTCTACAATGTGAAATCAAGTAAAAACCTGACAATCCTTACAAACTACAAGACACAGCTTCAGACAACAGGCTGGACCTGCGTAATGTCATCTGCCCTGTCGGTTCTTGAATGGTACGGACAGAGAGGCGACCTCAATGAAGAGGATCTTGCAGCTCTCAGAAGTGATAAAAAAGAAAGCTGGGCAAGAGGCACAACTCTCAAGGAGCTTGTAAATGTATTCAATAAGCTTGAAACACTTGATCTGACATGCGCATGGACTGTTGAAAGCTCACTTGACGATCCTGAAAAGGTTTACGATGCAGCATGGCTGAAGGGTCATCTTGAGGCGGGTCACCCGATTATGACTATATGGAACTCATACGGAGCTCACGGTCAGGTAATCATAGGCTATGATGATATGGGTACAACAGTTACAAGTGATGATGTGCTGATTATGATGGACCCATATGATACAACAGACCACAATCCTGACGGATATATTATTCAGCCGTATGAAAGATGGTGCTACGGACTTTCGCAGTATGAAAACGACGGTATAGAGCAGGTTATTTATGCAGTGGCATATCCTGCCGCAGCTTACCAGGATTACAAAACAGACAGAAGCGGAGCAGGATTTGCAGACATTAAAAGCAATACATTCAAGCATAAGGCTGAAAACAAGCTTAACAGCAAACTTTTAGAGCAGACCAAACTTGACCTTGCCAAATACTATCCGACTAAAGAAGGTGAAAGCTCTGACCTTGCGGACTGGATCTATATGAACTGGGAAAAAGGAGTAGGTGGACCTCTCGGCATTGAGGGTACGGCAGACAGCGGCAACTACAACTATTCACCGTACTATAACTTCTATGACTACTATAATGGTGAAGGTCCTACAAATACTCTGAAGATATTAAAGAACTACAGGACCATACAGCAGTCAACGGAATGGACCTGCGGCTGCACATCAGCGCTTATGGCTATGGAATGGTTTGGCATGAACAGCGGAGAAACTCCAAAGACTGATGTTTCACTCTCATATTCAAGACAGGATAAGGAAGCGGGAGCGACTTATCTCAAAGGTATGAAACAGCTGTTTGATAAGAAAGACTGGTATGTATTCAGCATTGATGATCTGACGGATCCTGACAGCGAAGAATCCTATATCAACGGTTACTGCCTGCAGGCGGGAGCTGACAGCAAGGGCCTTATACCTTACCTTATCAGTAACGGCATTCCTATGATGATAGGTTCAGATGACTGGGGCGGACACTGGCAGACAATCATAGGCTATGACGATATGGGAACTTCCGGAACTCAGGACGATGTGCTTATCCTTGCAGACTCCTATGATACTACAGACCACGAACAGGACGGATATGTTGTAAAGAGCTTTGAAAGACTTGTATACGGCTGGAATGTTCAGTTTGAAACATGGAACGACAAATGGGGCAGCGGCCAGGATTACAACAACTTTATCGTTGCATTCCCTAGAACAGCTAAATATGAAAACGTTGCAAAGGAATTAGGAGTTAAATAATCCATACGGTATCGACAGGGCTTCAGAGCGAGGCCCTGTTTTATTGTGCGATGATACTTGTTGCGGCAGCAGGAAACTGATATAATGACAGGGTGTGAAACATACATAGAATTTGACGGACGAGAGGATATATATGATAGGCTTAGGCACGATAATCAATACAGCGGCAATAGTGGCGGCAGGCATTCTGGGAGTTGCCCTCAGAAGATTTTTTCCTGGGAGAGTACAGGACACTCTGATGAAAGCGGCAGGCATATGTGTGCTGTTTATAGGGATAGGCGGTGCCATGGAGGAAATGCTTGTTTTTGAGGACGGTCATCTGGTAACATCGGGGAGCATGATGATGATATTAAGCTATGCCCTCGGAGCCCTTGCAGGAGAGCTTATAGATATCGAAAAGGGCATAGAAAACTTCGGCGTATGGCTCAGAAAAAAGACAGGAAGCGACGGAGACAACAGATTTTTAGATGCGTTTCTCACAGCATCGCTCACGGTATCAATAGGAGCAATGGCAGTTGTGGGAGCACTGCAGGACGGACTTACGGGCGATTACTCCCTGCTTGTTGCAAAGGCAATACTGGACTTCATAATTATAATGATTATGGCAGCCTCAATGGGCAAGGGCTGCGCCTTTGCGGCAATTCCCGTCGCAGTATTTCAGGGCAGCATAACTGCTGTTGCAGGGCTGCTTGAGCCCATAATGACGGAGCAGGCAGTTTCAAACCTGTCCTTTACAGGCTCCATGCTGATATTCTGCGTCGGAGTGAATCTTGTATGGAATACCGGGATTAAGGTGGCAAATATGCTGCCGGCAATAGTGTTTGCGGTTGCATTTGCATTCATATTATAGCGAAAGGAGAGCGTTATGAGCTACGGTGAACTTGTTAAAGAACTTAAACTTGAGGACAGAATTATTGCTGTTACAAGAGTTTCCTCACAAAATGAAAAATTAAACGATATCGGAGGCTGCATATATAAGTCGCTTGGCAGAGTCCTTGCGGGAGAAACTCTGGTGCTGGGCAAAGGCTCATGCAGCTGCGCAGGCTTTGACCATAACAGCGGACTTAAAGACGAAAGACCGATGATACCGGGAGGCTTCGGAGTGTTTCTTTCAAAAGGCTCAGACCAGATGTGGACACCGCCGGGCGAAAGATTTAAGTGTGATCCGCAGACTGCCGAGGCTATGTTTGACAACCTGCCTAAAGATGTAATGGACGGCTTTGATGCTATTAAATTTGAAGCCTACAGAGAGGGTATGAAGCCCGATATAGTCGTGATACTTGCAGATGCCGATCAGCTTTCGGGACTTTTAGTGCTGCACGGATATCACAGGTCAGAGTATGACAGCGCTATTGCAACAACTGTTTCAGGCTGCGCATCAATGCTGAGAATACCTTTTGCAGAGATGAAAAAAGAAAGGCCTAAGGCTGTAATCACAGCGACAGACCTTGCTCAAAGGCACTTTGTTGATGAAAATCTGCTGGCATTATCTGTTTCAGGTAATGACTTTGAAAAAATGCTTTCGGTTACCTTCGAGTGCTATTTCCACTCTCCTGTATTTAAAAAAATACGGAGAAGAATTCACAAAGACGAGGCTTTGGAGGAAAAGAGGTTTTCAATACTTGCTTAGATAAAAAATAAATCCCGGATTAATCTCCGGGGTTTTTCTGTTTAAGCAGCCTTAGCTTGCTGCCGCATTTGAATATATTCCTGTGACCGTTAAAGACTGCGGTGTGCATGGCTGCCGCAGGATCTGTTATCATCAGACCGGAAACCTCATCAGCGCCATAGTCAAACAGTACATCAGACATTGTGGTGCTGGGTCCGATAACTACGGTATGAGCGTTTTTGCTCAGCTCAAGCAGTCTTGGCATCGTCTTGTTTACAAAAGCAGAACCTGTTATAAATACGAAATCCATTTCGGGCAGCAGATACTCACAGGCAGCTTCGGGATATTCACCTGCTGCAGGGCGTTTCTCAATAACATAAACATCAGCTTTGGTAAGTATGCCCTCCAGATGCATGAAATGACCGATCATCCCGACCTTTTTGCCTGCCGTAAGATCTTCGTATACGTCAAAGGTGTTGTTTGCAGGCAGAGCGGTATTGCTCAAAAATTTGTCACTGTTATAATAGGCGTTGACAGCGGCGGCGCCTATTGCAGCCTCCGCAAAATCCCACGACTTGCAAAGCTCGGCAATTTCTTTAAGCGGTCTGCCTTTGAAAGAAGGAAAATCGGGAGCGGTGCGTCCGCCCTCGATATTTGCAGACAGACCGCAGTATTCGCCTGCGGTGACTACTGTCCAGCTTGAGCCGGAAGCGACCCTGTCAACAGTAATATTCTCATCTATACCGTTAATTAATCTGTCATAGAATGTCCACATAGCTTTTCCTCAATGAATTTCTGTATGTATTGCTTCTGCTCATAAAATTTATCTCTGCTGTAAAAAAGTATTTCGGCATCATATGCGTCTAGCCTTTCGTGAAGCAGGGCGTTTTCGTCTATGAGATTGCGTCCTATTCCCCTGCCGGTGTTTGCGGCAGCTTGAGGGGCCTTCAGAACGCCCAGACAGGAAATGCTGTCCAGCAGCAGACTGTCCAGATAATTTTTGAATATCTCCGATTTGAGTTCACCGCCGCCGATTTCATCAAGCAGTATTAGCTTTTTTGTTCTCCTTGCAGCTTCAAGAATTTCTATTGCCTGATTTTCAAATACAGATAATTTGAAATACGTTTCTTCTGCGGTTCGCTTGAGAAATATGTTTGAAAGCCCGTCTGAAAACAAAGCCGTAAGCTCCGGATGTGTGCTGTAATCTGCCAGACGGAACCCCAAAGTGTCCTGATTGCTGTCCTTTAGGCGCTGTGATACAAAACCGCCTATGTATTCTCTGTAGGGCTCCATCGCCTCCTGAAGCAAGGTTGATTTGCCTGCCTGCACAGGCGCCTGTAAAAATAAATGTTTCTTCATACTATAATTTTATCACGCAGGCTTTTATTATGGCAACAGTTTATTGAGTGAAATCTCCAGATCGTTAATATACAACTCGCTGGCAGCTTCCTTGTTATGCAGGGAAGCCGAAAGTCTGGAGGAATTGTTGTAAACATCGGTGAGGCCTAAAGTGCCGGAAAGACCTTTGATACTGTGCGCAATTCTGTAAGCGTCATCGTAATTGTTTTCCGAAAGCAGCCTGCGAAGCTCATCTACAGCGCCGGTATAGTTTTCTATGAAACGGTTATAGTATTTGTCATACAAATCCTGCCGGTTATCAAGCCTTGCCATAGCCTTTGCCTTTGATATGACGAGGCTGCCGGCAACGGCTCTGCCTGCAATATCTATAATTTCGGCTCTGTTAAGCGGCTTGAGAATGCACGCATCAATATACGGACTGCTGCAGACACTTCCGCTGATTGCAACCACAGGGGAAGATATATGAAATCTGCTCTTTAAAACTTCCGCAGTCTGAAGTCCGCCGACGCCGGGCATACAAACATCGGTAAAAATAATGGAATAGTAATCACAAGGCAGACTTTGGCAGTGAGCAATGGCTTCTTCGCCTGTGCGAGCATAATCGCATACGGCATTGCAGCCGATAAGGCAGTCGGAAATCATTTCGTAGTTTAGATAATCATCATCAATTATGAGGACGCGATGATTTTCCATATCAATTAAGGAAGCGGGCGGGCAGGCTTTTTCAAAGGTAAGGGTAAAAGAAAAACAGGAGCCGCTGCTGTCTGAATCTGCGCTCAGTGTGCCGCCAAGCTGCTCTGCAAGAGCCTTGCATATGTAAAACCCCAGACCGTGACCGTCAGCTTTGTGATTTTCAGAAGCCTTCTTATCCTTTTTAAAAACTTCTTTCAGAATATCTGCAGAAATACTTGCGCCGCTGTCTTTCACAGAAAACGTAATTATTACTGTGTCGGACGTTTCAGAAACGGTATATACGTCGAGGCTGATATGTCCTTTTTCTGTATATTTCAATGCGTTTCCAAGCAGATTGTTTAATATATGAAAAAGCTGAAACCTGCTGGAGTAAACATAAAGATTGTCGGGAATAGACAGCTTCTGTATGTACTTGAGGCCTTTTTTCTCTGCCAGAAAACTGTAGGTATCACTTAAAGTTTTGAGAAAAGCCTTCATTGAAAATTCGGTTTTTTCGACTTCGCAGCCTTCTGTGCTTGAATATTCAAGGAAGCTGTTCAGAAGATCGGTAACCACAGATGACGAAGATGCAATCCTGTCAATCAGATCACGCTGATACTCTGTCAGCTCTGTTTTTGTAAGGAGCGCAGTCATGCCTGAAATAATGTTTAGGGAATTGCGAATTTCGTGAGCGTAGAAAGCTTCATAGCATACGTTTGAATTTTCTTCAAATTTATCCGTAAATTTGGATTTTGTAGTGCAATCATTCGATTTTGATGATAAAATAGATAATAATTCTTTTTTCATATCCTACTCCTTTCGTTTAAGTTGAGATGAATATAAGTATAAAGGATAAGGAATGAAAAGAATACGAAAAAAATCGACAAAAAACAACAAAAGAGGGTAAGAAAGGACAAAAAGAGAGATAAGATGCAGATTATAGGTGTCATAATGGCTTTAATTCTGGGGATTATAGGCGGAAACGGCGCGGTGTATGCATTTAATCATATGCCGGCACAGTGGCTGTGCGACTACGGTGAGGTGCCAAAAGAGGACAAGCTGCAGAGGCAGAGAATAAACAGCAGACCATGGAAAGCTCTGTTTTCAGTACTTATGGTGGCAGGCGGCGTTAAGCTGGCGGCAGACGATTTTTTGTTTGCCCTGCCGGTTATGGCAGCCATGTGGCTCCTTATAATAATATCAATAGCAGATGCCAAATATATGATAATACCTGATCAGGCGGTTATCGCCCTTGCAGTATGCTCGGTGGGCTTTGTAAATTACCACAGCAGTCCTCTGGATATGCTGTACGGAGCGCTTTGCGGCGGAGGCGTAATGCTGCTTATGGCGCTTCTTGGGAGGCTGATTTCAGGAAAAGAAGCTATGGGCTTTGGCGATGTCAAGCTTATGGCAGCGCTGGGCTTCATAACGGGACTTAGAGGAATAATCACAATTATAATCGGCATGTCGGTTATAAGCACTATGGCTTTTACAGTGCTTATTGCAATGAAAAAAATCAAACGGACCGACAGCAAGCCCCTCGGCCCGTACATAAGCGCCGCAGCGGTAATATATATGCTTGTAATCTGGCAGATATAAATCAAATAATAATTGATGACTTATACCGCCCGTTTGTGATACAATTAAGTATAAAATTTTTAGGAGAATTAAAATGATAACAAGTAAACAGAGAAGCTATTTAAAAGGACTTGCACATGAGCTTGATCCGGTTGTATATATAGGCAAGAGTGAAGTTACAGAGAATGTAGTCAATGAAATCGACACACTGCTGGAGCACAGAGAGCTTATTAAAGTTAAAATGCAGGAAAGCTGCAGCCTTGACCCCAAGACAACCGCAAACGAAATTGCAGACAGGCTGGGAGCGGAGTTTGTTCAGGCTATAGGCAGAAGATTTGTGCTCTACAGAGAGTCCAAAGACAACAAGACTATTGTTCTTCCGAGGAGATAGTAAATGGCAAGAAACATTCTTCTCACACTGGAATATGACGGCACCGGGTTTCACGGCTGGCAGAGGCAGCCTTCCGCAAGGACCGTGCAGGGAGAGCTCGAGAGAGTGCTTTCAATCCTTTGCGGCTGCGATATATCGGTAAACGGTACCGGCAGGACAGATGCCGGTGTGCATGCGCTGGGACAGAGAGCCTCGTTTTCGGGGGAGTTTACCATACCTGCAGAGCGCATAGTGCTGGCAGCAAACAATCTGCTTTCGGGCGGTATGAACAGAAATTCGGTGGGAGATATCAGAATTCTGAAAGCTGAGGAAATGCCGCCGGACTTTCACGCCAGATTTAACTGCAAAAGCAAACGGTATGTCTACAGAATTCTAAACAGCGGCGAGACCGATATTTTTCGCAGAAACTACTGCTGGCAGATAGACAGACCTCTTGATATAGAAGCAATGAACAAAGCCGCGGGAGACATCAGAGGCACTCACGATTTTGCGTGCTTTCAGGCTTCCGGCGGACAGGAGAGAGAAACCACAGTCAGAACAATATATTCTCTCGAAGTTTGCAGGAAGGATGATGAGATAGAAATATCGGTTACAGGCGACGGCTTCCTCTATAATATGGTCCGGATAATAACCGGCACGCTTGTTGAGGTCGGCAGAGGCAGGATGACGCCTGAATATATTGAAGAAATAATCAGCAGTAAAGACAGAACAAAAGCGGGACCTACAGCCCCTCCGCAGGGACTGTATCTTGCAGAAGTATATTATTAGCAGAAAGGAATTTAGCAATGGAAAGACCTGGCTGGGATCAGTATTTTATGGAGATGGCGGTTCTGACAAGCAGACGCTCTACCTGTATGAGAAGACAGGTGGGGGCTGTAATTGTCAAGGACAAGCATATAATTGCAACCGGATATAACGGCGCGCCGAGAAGAGTTGCGCACTGTGAGGAGCGCGGCGGCTGTATCAGACAGAAGCTTGGAATTCCGTCAGGTGAACGTCACGAGCTGTGCAGAGCGCTTCACGCGGAGCAGAACGCTATAATTCAGGCAGCGACTTTAGCCCAGAGCATTGAGGGCGGTACTATTTATGTAACTCATCAGCCCTGCGTTATCTGCGCCAAAATGATAATCAATGCGGGCATCAGCCGAATAGTTGTAAAGGAAGGCTATCCTGACGAGCTTGCAGTAGAGATGCTTGAAGAAGCAGGCCTCAGAATAATTATGTTAGGTGAGTAAATGGAAACAGTCAGTCTTAACAACAGAGAATTTTATAAAAAAATGCTTAAAATTGCACTGCCCATAGCAGTGCAGTCTTTAATTGCCTGTTCGCTTAACCTTGTGGATAATCTTATGGTTGGATCGCTGGGAGAGCTTGAGCTTGCGGCGGTTGGAATAGGCGTACAGATTTATTTCATACACTGGATGGTGCTGTTTGGCTTTAACAGCGGTACGGCGACTTTTATGGCTCAGTTCTGGGGCGCGCGGGATCTCAAAAATATAAGGAAAACCGTGGGTTTCGGAATTGCGGTAAGCCTTGCCGCAGGCGTTATATTTTTTATCGCCGCAATGTTTTTCCCAAGGTATATAATAGGGCTTTTTACGGAGGAGCAGGCGGTTATTGAGCTTTCGGTAAAATACGTTAGAACAGCCGCGCCATGCTTCCTGCTGCTGGGGATAACAGAACCTTTTGTTATAGCTCTCAGAGCCACCCAGCAGACGAGGATACCTCTTTATGTAAGCGTAGTGGTGTTTACCACCAACACATTTTTAAACTATGTGTTCATCTTCGGAGCTTTTGGCATGCCGAGGCTTGAGACCACAGGCGCTGCAGTGGGAACTCTCGCTGCAAGGTCGGTGGAGATGCTGCTTATACTTTATGCGGTATTCGGCAGGAAAAACATAATTGCAGGCAAACTCAAAGAGTTCAGAGGAATAAGCAGAGAGCTTGCAGGCAGAGTAATTAGAAACTCACTTCCTACAACAATCAACGAAACACTGTGGGGACTGGGTCAGTCTGCATATATGGCGGCTATAGGGCATATAGGGGTTACGGCTTATGCGGCTGCGCAGGCCAGCAACACTATCGAAAACCTGTTTATAATGGCGGGCTTCAGCATAGGAGATGCGGCTCTTATTCTTATAGGCGAGCAGCTTGGCGAAAACAATATCGAAAAGAGCAAAGCCATGGCAAAGAAGCTGCTTAGAATTGCGTTGCTGTTTGGAGCGGTATTCGGAGTGCTCCTTATAATCTGTTCGGGGCTGCTTGTGAGTCTGTTTGGATTTACACCGCTTGGGGCTTCGTATGCAAAACGCATACTGCTTATATACGGTCTGTTTATGGTACTCAACCTATACAACGGAACGCTCATAACCGGAGTCCTGAGAGGTGGAGGCGATACGAGGTTTGCGGCCATAAGCGAGGTTTCGTGCGTATGGCTCATAGCAGTACCTGCTGCATTCTTAGGCGCGATGGTATTCAAGCTGCCGGTATATATCGTAGTCCTGCTTGTAAAGTCGGAGAATTTATTCAAGGCGGCTATCCTGACCTACAGGTACAAGTCGGGTAAATGGGCAAAGAACGTAATACACGGAATTAAATAACACACCAGCGGGCAAATGATATATTCTGCCTGCTTATTTTTTGTCTTGATAAACAAGTGAAAGCTATAGGTTGCAATTTGCGGGAATAACAACTTAAGGATAAAGAAAGAGTTTATAAAACAATTGAAAAACAATATATATGAGTATTGACAGACCATATGGTTTATAGTGCACAAGGCTAAGCATTCTTATCAAGAGCAGTCTTTGCGGCAACTATAATATCTTCGATAATACGAAGCTGTTTGGCTGTACAGCGTTCAAGTGTCAGCAATATATTTTCGGAAGAAATCTGCTTTGATGCAGCGCCGATATCATAAAGCAACTCATCTGTCTGACAGCTAAGGGCTTCTGCTATGCTTACAAATACAGCCAGACTCAGTTTTGTGTTACCGGTTTCTATATGACTCATATGCGTTGTGGATATTTCTACTTTTTCAGCCAGTTCCTCTTGAGAAAGACCGAGTGCTTTTCTTTTTTTTCTTATTTTTTGACCTATTTCATAGTAATTCATCTTAAATACCGCCTATACAATTAATTTATACTTGAATTGTATAGGTAATTGTGCTACGATAAAATAAACTGTATAGGCTATTTTATGCCTATAGGGTTAATAAAATACAAAGAATAAGAAAAGAAAGGAAGAAAAAAATGAAAAGGGTACTTATTTCAATGTTGTGCATCGTTGTGATGATGTGCTTCATGCCGACAATGGCATTTGCAGATGGCAGCAGTGGATCTGCACCGCAAACGGGAAATGCTGAAACAACTGTAGCAAAGATAGGCGATACAGAATATGCGACATTGGCAGAGGCTGTTGCGGCAGTTCACCAAAAGACTGGTGAAGATAGAAACAAAACATATACAATAGAACTGCAAAGCAATGCGAGCGGGGGTGGAATACCTGTTGGGTATAATAGTATTAAAGATGCTACTACAACAGGAGAAAACCCTGTGAATATTGTAATAGATTTAAAAGGGCATACCTATACTGTTACAACGCCAACAGTGGGTTCGGCAGGGACTGAAACCAATGGATTTCAGATGCTTAAAGGAAGCAATGTAACCTTTAAAGACGGAAAAATAAGCACAGAACTCAGTGGTGGAATTTTGCTTCAGAATTATTGCAATTTGACTTTGGATAATGTTTCGGTTAACGCGCCAAACGAAGCCTATGTAATGTCGAATAATTTTGGTAATGTAGTTATAAAAAATGAAACAAATATCACTGCAGGCAATAATAAAGTTGCATTTGACCTTTGGTATGGATTAAATGGCAAAGGACTATATGATGATGGTGTAACAGTAACTTTTGATGAAAGTTTTACCGGTACTGTAAAAGGAAAAATTGAATATGGAGCACAATCACAGGGAGCAATCAGACACTCTGATTGGAAAACAAAAACTGTTTTAAATATCAATGGTAACGGAAAGTTTGAAGGAACCTTTGCTTCTTCCAGTGAAAATGCGCTTGAAGGAGCAAGCATTGCTATCACTGGTGGTACATTCACATCAGATCCTAGTGGACATGTTGCTGAAGGATATACTGTATCTGGAGATACTGCGCCGTATACAGTTGTAGAAGAATCAGCAAAGGGCAGCGTTATACTTGCACCATTAGTAGATAGATCTGAAAACCCTGTAACTGGTTTAGATAAAGACTATGAAATTTTATATGATGGAAATACTGTAACTATTAATGTTAAGCCTCAGCTACACGCAAACGGAGAAAATAACATAGGTAAATGGGTAGGTATTGCTGTTCCTGTACCGGATGGTGCAACAACTGTAGATTATCATTACAGTGATAGGTCGGCCGTTTCAAATGCATCTCTTAATGGGGAAATCTGGCCAAAAGGCGACAAAAACTACATGTCTTTCTATTGGGACTATGCAGCAAGAAATGTTGAATGGATAAAATATAAGTTCAATGGAGAAAGCAAATTCCATAAAGTTAATATCGCTGTAAATGCTGCTCCGACAACTGTTATAGAAGCGCCGTTACACGATAACGCTGCAACTAATCCTATTGCTGACAATGCTTTATACAGCAAATATGACATAGCATATGTCGATGATACAGCAACAAT
>CAKQOW010000051.1 GCA_934256595.1 uncultured Clostridia bacterium | reverse complement strand
TTCTTTTTGTTCTTTGTCTCCCACAGGTACATATAGCCTTTGATTTCCTTGTTCCAGTGGGCTAACGATTTGATTTGGAGTGTGCCTGTGGCTGAAATTGTTGAAATTTCAATGATTTAATTGGTATGAAAATTTGTTTTTGCAGGCTAAACATTTACTATGGAAACCTTTTGCACTAAGATATATGATATTAAAGATGACTGTCATATGCATTTTTTATGAAAAATGCTGAATAATACATAAGATATTTTGAAACATTACAAAAGTAGACTTTAAAAGTAGACTTTTGTAATTCTTTGTAGTATACTTTATATAAATCTAGAGGAAAGAGGTGTCTTACTGTGAATATTGGATTTGAGAATGAATATCAGGAATTTAAAGAAGGACTGGGGCAGCTTGATAAAGGCTTGAAGTCCCTTACCGCTATGCTTAATAAGTACGGTAATGCAACAGTTTACTTTGGCGTAGATGATAATGGAAATGTTTGCGGACTCTCTATAGGAAAGAATACACTGATGGATATCCGCAACAGAATACGCGACAAAATTGAGCCTCGAATTTATGCAGATATTCAAGAATGTCAAGACAATAACGGAAAAAAATATATTAAAGTTACTGCAAACGGGTTTGACATACCATATTCATTTGACGGAAGATACTATCTGCGTAATATTTCAGCAGATGAGCAGGCATCAAATGATGTTTTGAGAAAAATGCTGGCTACATCTGATTCGGATATCATACGTCAGAAATCATCTCCGAATCAGGAACTCACTTTTAATGCATTGTTTGCAATATTGGCAGGCAGCGGAATTCATCCGAAAGCAACTAATGAATTCTATTCAAATTACGGACTATTGAACAGAAACGGAAACTTTAACATAAATGCATATCTGTTGTCTGACAATAATGAAATCTCTTTAAAGGTTGTCACTTTTGAAGGTACAGATAAGAGTGTAATGTCTAAAAGAACAGAGTATGGCGGGAAATGCATTCTTGTATCCGTTTCTGAAGTATTGCGATTTTTTGAAACAATAAATGTTATGAATGTCAATCTGGATGGTGCAAAAAGAGAAGAACAACCATTGTTTGATTATCCCAGTTTTAGAGAGGCTTGGATTAATGCTTGTTTACACAATGACTGGAATAATGCCATTGCTCCTTCTGTATACCTGTTTGATGATCGTATAGAAATTGTTTCTTATGGCGGTCTCCCTTTTGCATTATCAAAAGAAGGATTTTATCAGGGAACCAGCATGCCGGTTAATAAGAGTCTGTTAACAGTTTTTATGGTGGCAAAATATGCAGAGCAGAGTGGGCATGGTGTCCCGACTATTGTCGAAAAATATGGTAGAGATGTGTTCTCCTTTGATGATGGAATGCTTAAGGTTACCCTTCCATTGGCATTTGAAAGACCTGAGGTGGCGATTCGAAAAGGAATTATTCTTCAGAAAAAAGGCTTAACTGTTAATCAGAAGAAAGTATATGATACTTTAGCTGCTGACGGCAGTTTATCTCTTCAGGACGTTGCAGATCAAACGGGATTAAGCCTTGCCGGCATAAAAAAGATTTGCTCAAGACTTCAGGAGTATGGGATTCTTGAGAGAAAAGGATCAAAGCGTAAAGGCATATGGATTACAAAGTAGACTTTAAAAGTAGACTTTGAGTAGACTTTAGTAACCAGTTGTTAAAAATGTGGATGTTTGCAAATTGCTCCTCAAAGCTTTTTAATCCAAAGCTTGCAGAAATATTTTTCAAAAGCGAAATAATTGAAGCAGGGAACAGAGGCTTTGATAAAATCAGTGAAGCATGTGCAAAAAACAATAGCCCTTTACCTGAATATACTATTGCTGACAGTGGAATAACGGTGTGCTGTAATGCCGGTGAAGATTATATCAGGCTGTTAGATGACAATGTCACCAATAATGTCACCAGTAAAAAAGTTTCAACAGAAGATAAAACTATTTTACTTATAAAGGAGTGTCCTGATATTTCTACACAGGAAATAGCCGGACAGATAGGAATTTCAAAACGTACAGTCCTTAGAAATATTAAGACCTTAAAGGAAAAAGGCATTCTTGTCAGATGTGGAAGTAATACAAAAGGCTATTGGAAGTTGAATAATTAAGTATACTTAAGTAAGGTGTATACAAATATATTATAATACAGAATTGCGGTGGATGTCTTCGGACTACACTTTGAGAGAGCCTGATGTGTCGGGTTCTTTTTTTTCATAAACTTCTTCCGAAACAGCATCTTTTGAAATCAGCCACGTATGTCCTTCTTTGACTGCTCCCGGAAGTTTACCCTGTTTACACATCTGCTGTACTCTGCAAACAGTAATACCCATTGCCGATGCCGCCTCTGCGCAGGATATATATTCCATAACATACCTCCAAACAATATTACACCGTAATTGTACTACGCATAGCGAAACGATACAGGCGCGATTTCGTTTTTGTTTCGCTTTGATTTCGTTTTAATATATAAATAGCCTCTATCTGTCAGTAATATACCTGGACAAGGTGAATTTTGCCTTATTTTCTCCTCAAAATATAATATAGCTATATATACAGGTGAAAATACGACAAAGAACACATCAATGCTTATAGATGAACTTCGCGGCTGCTCAAATCAGATCTGCAGGCAGCATATACGAACAGTCATATCTGCCTCTGATATTATCTGCATATATTTTGCAAAAGTATATGCAGATAAATTGGATGATATCTTGTTTTTCTGCATATAATATACTATAATTATATGCAGAAAGGCTGGTGCTGTATGAGAAAATTTGATTACTCATTTTTGAATAACGGTTTGCTTCCGGCAAACCTTGTGAACCTTACTTCCAATATTACCGCGCTTAAAACTATGGCAGGTGTGCGCAAAGATGAATACATGCAGATTTTTACGGAGCTGGAGGCTGTCGCAAAGGTGCAGTCCATCAAAAGTTCCAATGCCATCGAGGGTATTGTGACCAGCGATGAGCGTATTGTCGCCATTGTCAATCAGAACAGCGCCCCGCTTAACCACAACGAGGCGGAAATCGCCGGATATAGAGATGTGCTGAATGAGATCCATATGGGATATGAACACATAGACTTTCGGCAAAGTGATATTCTCAGGATGCACGAAATGATGATGAGCTTTGCAGGCTACGAGTACGGCGGACAGTACAAGGCAGATGATAATGTAATTCTGGAGATTGATGCCGAAGGAAACCGGCGTGTCCGTTTTCGCCCTGTACCCGCAGATGAGACTCCAGCTGCCATGGAGCAGCTTGAACTTGCTTATATGGACGCCCGCAGTGATGCAAACATCAATCAGCTTCTTCTGATTCCATGCGTGATTTTAGACTTTCTCTGCATCCATCCGTTTCGTGACGGCAATGGCAGAATGTCACGTTTGCTTTCGCTGCTGCTGCTGTATAAAAACGGTTTTGATGCCGGAAAATATGTATCATTCGAGGAACAGATCAATAACTCCAAGGGATATTATTATGAGGCATTACGGCAATCCTCTGCCGGATGGGAGACAAATGAAAATTCCTATTTTCCGTTTATAGAGAACTTTCTGTCCACACTCTATATGTGTTATAAGGAATTAGACAAGCGGTTTGCGGTAGTGCAAGGCAGGAAGATTACCAAAAAAGCTCGCATAGAGGCGACTGTACTAAACAGCCTGACACCAATTTCCAAAGCCGATATCTGCAAAATTCTACCTGATGTCTCTCCTACAACTGTAGAGGCTGTTCTTGGCGCAATGGTTAAAACAGGTTCAATAAAACGAATCGGTGCAGGACGGGCGACACGATATATCAAATGGTAAGTATGAAATTAACCTGATAAATGAATAAGGGGCTGTCGCATTAAACGTAAACAAACCGGTGAAAGGCTTTGAGGAGCAATTTGCAAACAGCCACATTTTTAACATTTGGTTACTAAAGTCCACTCAAAGTCTACTTTTAAAGGCTACTTTGTAATCAATATTATTTATACTAATATCACTTTTATTTACAAAGATATCGCTTCCATAATTATCTGAATGGTGCTACAGGTATCATCGAAGGAGATGTCCTTTGCATATTGATACTCGCGCCTGTACTTCTCCCACAGTTTGCAGAGTCTGCTGCTTTCGCGAATCTCTTTTATAATCTCATTGTAATCCGTCAGTATCATACCGCTACCGCGTTTCTGCGTTGTCCGCTCAAGAGCATGCCGCAGCATTGTTTTATCGCATTCCGAGCCCCGCAGCGCATAAAGAATATGTATGTCATAGTAATCCCTTGGACGGGTATTTGCAATATTGCGAGACAGCACAGTTTCCAGCTTTTCTGCTAGCACAGTTTCAAGGTTATAGGCAAGAATACTGATTGTGCGATCATCAAACAGTAGCGGGAATGTGTATTCCATCTCACGTGGTGTTATCATGTCAGCTGTTGTAACATCAACCGTCAGCGGTACGCTAATTGGCAGATAGTTTGCTTTCAGCGCAACACGTATACCTGGATAATCGTCAGTTTCCCGAATATCAGAAATATCGACAAGCTCAAAATTTACATCATCGGTAATGGGCACAGCGCAGATGTCCGTGAAAATTGTACGGATTGCTTCATGCGTCAGAGTAAATCCCTTGATTGTCGTATCCAAATCCATTGTAGTTCGCGTATCTAGTCCCACAATAGCGGAAATCAGGAATCCGCCTTTGAGAATAAAATTGTGCTTGTAGGGCGAGAGGGAAATACGCTCCAGCAGTCGTTCCAGCATATAGTTTTGCATAACAAGTTGCGCCGAAATATTTTTTTCTGCCGCTTTATTCTTGATAAAAGCTTTTAGTTGCATTGGATTTTTTGTAATCATAGCAGAACCTCCATGTAATGCAGTACTTTAGGCTTCACGTGAAGCTGATCAGCATACTGCATTAGCCTGTGAATATTTTTGTTCCTAGATGCTGCATAGCGTTTCATGGCATCTCCGATAATTTGAATATCGCTCCCGCTGCCACGCAAAATGTCGCACAGAGTCCGCTCCAAATTGTAAATACGTATCGGATTGCCGGAGGGGGATTTGACTTCAATTGTACCAAGCGCATAATTCTCCGGGATAACCCGCTTAACAATCAAATTCTCCTGCTTTAGTGAATGCGAATTGTATCCCTTGGGAAAGGTCATCGTATATTTCGCTGGAGTACGGTCTGAATATCCCAGCAAATAAAGGGCTGTATCATGTGAATAGATTCCGCGTCCATACTTGTGCTGAAGGAGATAGAAATCATCCTCCCATGCGTTACTCTGTACATACAGACCGCGCCCAAAACGGTATATTTCGCCGCTTTTGACAAGCTCCTGTAAAACACTGCGGTGCAATCCCGCTTCCGTGACCTGTGCCACGGTAATCATACCGCTCTCCGATGTTTTCAGCAACTTTTCAATTTTGTCTTTGTCTTTCATATCCTTCACCTCGCTTAGACAATCATACATTATATTGTATAAAAACAATGTGCGATTGTCAAATGCAAAATAACGAACACACATCAAATTGCATGAAAATAATGTGCGAATGTCTAAAAAGCTGCAAAGCTTTATTCTGTTCTATAATAAATGACAGATTCCGTAGATACAGTAAGGACCAGTAAGAACACTTTGCGAGCAGTACTTAGCCATGAAATCTATATTTTTGTTCCGATAATTTTTTCCACTCGCTCTGCATACAGGCTCAGAACATCCTCTGTTCTAATCTCAGTAGGTGTATCCAGTTTGCAACCCAAAAAATCTTCAGAATACCATTCGTAATCTTTCTCTATATGGTATCTGTCTTTCAAAAGGTCACTTATTTCTGATTCAGTAGCTATTGCGTTTTCGACCAGACGCAGCATCAGTCCATAAGAAATCGCTTCTGAAAAAACAGATGAAACAAGGACCTCACACCAGGTTCTTGCTATGCTTATTTCCTTTTCGTCTAATTCATAAAGGTTAGACGCTGCTTTTGATTTTTGAAGTAAAAGCAGTTTTCTGATCCGGCTCTCCGGTTTGTCCTCCCGGCTTTCATCAATCTTATTTTAATTAAAGAATTTACCAGTAAGATTCTTTCATCTTCTTTCTTCTGTACTTCCTGTATGCGCATATATGTTTCATTTGATCGAACTGCACACCAATCTAGCATTTCTGTTAAATCAATATTTAGTTTTGATTCCATCTGTTCACAAAAAAACTTCTAAAGCCTCCGGCAGTTTTCTTTCCACCGACATCTCCGTATAATGCTTTTTAAGAAAATCTGATCAATGATCTTCGATATAGTTTTCATTGTGCAGGTACTCATCAGTAAGCACCTGAAGCACATAAAGCATATGATTGCATGTCTTGCATATTTCATCTTCGCGTTTTCTCAATACCGCTACAGCTCTATAACCGTCAAGGCTATAGATAAATTCTTTACACAGAAGTTTTCTCCCTTTTATATGTATCCATTGTCTGCCCATAAATTCTCTACTTTTTTAATTATTTATTACTTTACCTTTACCTTTATATTATTATATTAATAGTATATATTAAATCTAAATAACATACAACGCTTTTGTCATAAATACCTTTTTATAATCCGATATCCAGTGGTGAAGACAAACTCTTTTTACAGCAAAACCATTGTAATTTCAACGCTTTTAGCCACAGGCACACTCCAAATCAAATCGTTAGCCCACCGGAACAAGGAAATCAAAGGCTACAGGACCGGAGGGAAAACAAAGAACAAAAAGAAAGGAAATAACCGAAATGAAGAAATTTTTATCAATTCTTCTTGCACTGGCTGTAGGCTTTACATTCACATTCGGTTCAGCTATGAGTGCTTTTGCTGCAACATCAACTGATGATAGCGCAGCAGACACTTATACAACATACCAGAAAACGCTTACAAAAGAGTATGAAACTTGTGTTGCAAACCTTTCAGCACAGTACAAAGAGAACATAGGCACTGTAACTAATGTTATAGTTGACAAAACTGTCTATGAAACTATTGCAAAAGAAGTTTATAATACTTATATGAGCGTATTAGAAGCTCAGAATGCTGCAGGTAGCTTTGTAGGCAAATTAAATAATGCTGATAAGTATGGTGACCTTAACAATAAGGGTTGGGAAGATGTAGACACTCAGGACGAGTTTAATGCACTTGTACTTAGCACAGGATCAGATAAGCCATACTTAAACAAAACTATGGAACTTGCTTTTGACGGATACAAAGATTATGTGATTGCTGAATTAAACAAAATCAATCTTGCTCTTTATGCAGATAAAGAAATGACTGATGCAGACTACAATGCAGCAGCAACAGCAGCAAAAGTAGCGTCAGCACCTGCTTCTTCATCAACATCAACTGGTGAAGCAACATCAAATGCAGTAACAACTGGTAACTTATACAAGGTAACATACAAGCAGTATGTATCCGACCTTAGAGATAAGACAATCACAGATGTTAAGGCTATAGGCATTGCTCAGTTAACTAATAATAACGCAGCAACAAGAGTTGCAGAAGCTTATGAAGCTGTTGCCGCTAAGCTTGCAGTACTTGACACAACTGCGTCAGCAACAACTGAATCTGTATACTATACAGTTTCAAATGTAAATACATTTGTATCATATGAATTAGCAGACGCACAGGCTGTACCTACTATTAAGGATTTAGACAAGAGAACTTTAACAAATGATGCAACAGTAGCTTCTTTAAAGGCTCAGGTTGACAGCAAAGCAGCTATGTATATTTCAATACACAGCAATACTGCAGATGAAGCTGCAAATGCAACAAAGTTAGCAAATGCATACAAAGAAGTAATGTACTCAAGAATTGAAAATGCTGCTACATTAGCTAACTTTAATATTCCAGAAGTTGATGCAACAGAAAATACTAAAACATTTACTCAGATTAAAAAGCTCTACGCTGATTTAGAGGATTATGCTGCTACTGCAAAGGTTATGGTAAATGCAACAGGCGCATTAATCTATGATGCAGCAACTATCGACAAGAACCTTGTAAAAGTTAAAATCGAAGTATACGATGGTGACTCTGATTACTCATCAAGAGAAGCCGTTGTAGCAAACGCTAAAGTTTCAGAGCAGAGCTTAGACTGGACTAAGGAATGCAAGATTGCTGCACTTAATGCTGAAATGAAAGACGCATTATATGAAGTAAACGGCGATGCTAAATACTATGATTTAGAGCAGAAGAAGATCGAAGCACTTTACCAGGCTCAGATTGACAAAATCAATGCTGCTGCAACAAAGGCACAGCTTGATGCTATACCTGCAACTGTATCAATTCCGGCTACAATTACTGATAAAGAACATACAGTGATTACAATCAAGGCTTTAACTCAGTTTGCAACAGATAAAGCAAAATTAGTAAAATATGTAGAACTTCTTAATGGCGACACTAAGTCATGGGAAGCTGGATACAAGGCTATGATGGGTGATGATACATTAGCTGATTTCTACGCAACTAACAATGCTAGAACAAACACAGAAGTTGCTGCATTATTCGATGCTGCAAAAGCAGAATGTGACAAGCTTCCTACAAAGGGCGAAATAGCTACTGCTAAAGCTGCTGCTGAAGAAGTAGTAAAGGCTCTTCCTGGATATATCACAATAGAAAACAAAGAAGCTGTAGAAGCTGCATACAAAGCTGCTGCTGATTTAGAAGACAACTATGGCGTAACTGTTTCAAATAGTACAAAACTGCAGAATGCAATTTTACAGTTAAAGAATGCTGAACTTGCTAAACTTGATGCAGCTGTAAAAGCTCTTCCAGCAAAATTAACTGCTGCTGACAAGGCTACAGTAGAGGCACTTCTTGATGAAATCGAAGCTTATGAAACAAGTGATATGTATGCATCAGTAAACGCTAATGGTGCATACCAGAAGTATGATACTGCTAAGAAGATCGCTGTAGAAAAAGCAGCTGAAAAAGTTAGAACTGCAGCATTAAACGATGTAATCAATGCAATCGCTGCACTTCCTGCAGATGCTACAAAAGAACAGGTTGAAACTGTAAAAGCTTTATATGATGCATTTGTAAAGGACTACACTGACGCAGAAGCTGGCTACAATGCTGCTGCACAGGTTACAAACTACGAAAAATTATCATACTTAATCGCACAGATTGAAACTGCATTTGGTGATGCAGAAGCTAAGGCTTACGTACAGGATCTTGCAGTTACTGTAAGAACTGCTAAGTCAGGCAAAAAGGTTAAAGTTACAGTTAATGCTGACGTTCAGACTCTTGTAGACAATGGCTACACAGTAACTTATAAGTTCTATAAGTCAACTAAGAAATCATCAGGCTACAAGAACACTGTAAACAAGCCAACAAACACTTACACTAACACTAACCCAGTTAAGGGCAAGAACTACTACAAGGTTAAATTAGTAGTTAAGAACGCTGACGGTACTGTAGTTGCTACTACTCCACTTACTCAGTGCAAATATGGTGTTAGAACTATCAAATAGTTAATTAACCTGAATAATGTTGAAACCCGGTTTTCGCCGGGTTTCTTCAAATATTTAACTGGTCTCTAAAATTTTTAAGGGAGCAGGCTTTTTTCTCCCTTAAAAACTTTGGGGAATCAAAGAACTCGCGGGGGCGTTGTTAGGATTTTTCGAGTGTGAAATTTTTTACATGCTCAAATATGGGGAATAATATAAAGAGGAAAGGAATGTGAACATGAAAAGAAAAGGCTTTGCTTGTCTGGTATCATTATGTATGATATTAGCTTTCATTCCGGGACTTGTTTTTGCTTCAGGGCAGACTACAACTTCCGGCAAGCTCGTCATATTAGACAGACAGTTCGAGATAGCACCTGATATTACAGAGCGTGAGTATGTTACGAACAATCAGGACCTTACAGCGCAGCAGTCAGGGCATGTTATGGAAGTCAGACTTGGCGGCAATGCCCAGATTATAGCCGGATACAACGATTACAATATTGAAAGTATTAGATCCGGCAGCAACTGGGGAATGAGAAAAACAACAGAACAGGCGCAGGATGCGGAAACAAGACGAAAGATCAATGTTGTCGGCGCAGTTAACGGTGACTTCTTTGATATGTCAAACGGCAGACCAAGAGGTGTGCTTGTTATGGACAGCACAGTTATACAGAGATCAGCTTACCCTTGCTTTTATATAGACAGCAATAATGTACCGCATATTGCAGAGTCATCAGCTGATTTACCTGACAATGTAAAAGAAGCTGTAGGCGGAGCAGCGTTAATAGTCTCAGAAGGACAAGCTGTAAATGCAGGCGATAAAACCAAAAATCCTAGAACCTGCATAGGCATTAAAGCAGATAATACTGTAGTCATATATATGGTTGACGGCAGACAGGCTCCTCTGTCCATTGGTATGGATTATGAGGAACTGGCACAGACAATGATAGACTTAGGCTGTGTATATGCTTTGAACCTTGATGGAGGCGGTTCATCAACCTTTGCAACACAGCGTGCAGGCGATGTTATTCCAAGTGGGAATAAATCAGCAGGACTTACTGTGCGCTGCAGTCCGTCAGACGGATATGAACGTACGGTATCATCATCACTGTTTGTTGTTTCCAATGCGCAGTCCGATGGAAAATTCAGCAAGGCGATAATCTCTCCAAATAATGAGATATATACTCCGGGCAGTGAAATCAACTTTACTGCACAAGGTACTGACAAATCCGGAGCAGTTGCAGAGTTGCCCGATGGACTTACATGGAAGGTAAATAACACAGAACTAGGTACAATTGATAATAATGGTACATTTAAGGCAGCAGCAGGCAAGACAGGAGTACTAACTGTATCTCTAATGAACGGAACCAAGGAAGTTGGAAAAACGACTGTAGAACTGCGGTGGCCTGATAAGCTGGCATTTACAAACAGCAGTGTGTCATTAGACTTTGGCGAAACAAGTGATCTGTCATTTGCACCTACATATCAGGGCAGAGAGGTACACCACAAAGATGGAGACTTTGACTGGAGTATAGCAGATGATAAAGAAATAAGCTATAAATATAACGCACTGGTCGAAACTTATGGCAGCTATAAGATTTATATGCCATTAAACGGTACTTGTGGTGTTGAACAGATATTGAATTATACAGGTAGTAGTAATAACATATATTCTACAGCATATACTCAGACTGCAAGTGCAATTAGTGTTGACAATGAAGGAAATGTCAATGCTAATGCTACTGTAAGCAACACAAGAAATTGGCCTAATGGATTTAATGACAGTGAAGATGAGGGAAGTAAAGATAATCTTAAAGCAGATCAGAACTTTACCTTTACTTTAGGTAAATTCAAAAACAACGAGTTCATAGCAGATGAGAATAATTCTTTTAGAGGAACTATTAAAGTAACTTTAGCAGGGAACAATAATATTAGTGGCGAAACTGATGTTGTCATAGGAATGGAACCATATATACTTATGGATTTTGAGGATCACTATGATGATAAAGGAAACTTTGTAGCTGCAAAGAACTATTGGGGTGTTCACATAGGAGATTCTAAAATTTTAGGTGGGCACGGTAAATTAGCTATAGATGAAATAAAAGAAAACAGATTATGGATAAGAGACATTTCCGGAACCCACGCTGTAAAATTTCCTGAAGGCGAAAATGGAATAGTAAGTGAAGAAGCCAAATTTGGTAATTATGCATACAAACTTGCGTGGGATTTTACTGATATAGGCATAGCGGGCAATTACGCTGCTGACTTTGGTTTTTCCACAGCAGTTTATGTCGATACAGTACAGCCTACTAAATTAGGAATGTGGATTAAAGTGCCAAAAGAGTTAAAGGGCGACACTTCTGTTATAAAAGCTATCCTTGTAGGAAATACTTTTGTTGGGCCAAGAAATGAAGGAACAAATTGGGCATATCAGCAAATGAATGATAATGGAACAATGACCCTGAAAGAAAATGCTATGATAGATACTTTGACTCAGGGCGTTACAACATATTTCCAATACTATAGCTATAATGCAGATGGAAAAATCACTGGAAGTACTTTGAACGACTGGGCAACCGATGAATGGACATGGATTGAAACAGATATATCATCACTTCAAATGCCAATAGCAATTCAAAGAGGATATACGGTGAGAATTGTATCACCTCAAAATCATACTAAGGGCAAAGGACACATCCTTATTGATAATCTGCAGATGATTTATGGTACAAATACCAATGATATTATTAAGCCGGTTATCGACAGCGTTATTGAAAAGACAAGCGGCACCGAATTAAAGACTGCCATTAAACCGGAATTTACAACCGGTACACCGCAGTTTAACATACTGTTGTCAGACAGTGAAAATACAGACAAGTATGCTACAGGAATAGATGCCAACAGCATACGTGTATATATAGACGGCCGCGATTATACAAGCAAAGCGGACGTATCAGCAAAGAGAATACTCTTCCAGACTCCGCAGCTTACTAATGGTGAGCATAATATAAAGATCAGAGTCAAAGACTATTACGGTAATGAAACTGTTGAAACATATTACTTTACTGTAAATGATGCAGCTGCAAAGGTAGCATCCGTGAATGTTGTGCCGCAGGGTGAAAGTGCTGAAATAGGCAAAAACTTCACACTGAATATTAACAATATAAGCAGTGCTGTTGCAGAGTTTGTTGACAGTGCATCTGTAACAGTTGATGTGCCTGCAGACTATGGTAATGCAGTTAAAGATGATTTAAGCCAGTACATAGAATATGGTCCGCTGTATGAGCAGGGTGCAGAGCCTGTATACAGTGACAAAAAAATAACCGTAACTGCTAAAAAGAAAACTATAGCAGAGGGTAATACAGAAGAGAATGGAACCATTGCAAGTATATCATTCCCTGTTCCTGACAGTGCCAAAAAGGGAGAAAGCTTCAGCTATTCGGTTCAGGGCAGCTATGTTATAAGTGGTGGTGGAGCTGAATACACCTTCTCGCAGGAACAGCAGACAGTATCCTTATCTGCAGAATACAATATAACTGCAGGACAGGCTATAGCAGGACAGTATGTTTCATTTAAAATTACAGACAAAAACGGAGATTCTGTAACTAAGGATATAAAAATATATAATGGTGAAACCGAGATAACTAATCCATATATCTTCAATACTGCAGGCAGAACTACAGTATATGCTGTTGACTCAGACGGCAAACGTTCATGGAATACAGACATAGTAGTAAGCAGTCTTGGAACTGACGGTGATGGCAGCCCTTACGGTATACAGAACAACGGTTCAAAAGAAGGCTCAGCCATGAGAAATATAACATGGATTTCAGCTATTGGAAGCAGTGATGACAAGGCTGTGATTAAATACGGAACATCTGAAGATAATTTAAACATCACTGAGAATGGTGACAGCAGACTGTTCACATTTGTACAGACAAATTCCGGAGATGCATACAGACTTAATAGTGTATCTCTGAGTGGACTGGAGCCGTCAACGAAATACTACTATCAGGTGGGAGACGGTGAGAAATGGTCTGATGTGCTGTCATTTACTACAGCATCTGCAAACAGTGATGCTGACACCAGGTTCTTCATATTCGGAGATATACAGACCAACAGCACTGCAAATCTGGCTGATGCAATCAGCAGAGTTAAGGACAGCGGCTACGACTTCGGTATTCAGACAGGAGATGCTGTTGACAATGTGACGGAGTTTGATAACTGGCGCGGATACCTTACTAATGTCAACAGTGATAAATTAGGCGGCATTGATTTAATACATACACTTGGAAATCACGAGTATTACGATGATGCTAATGGTGAAGTTTCAAAGGGCATGTTTGGACTTGCAAAGAGCAGCGCCGGCAGCTATAACTCATATGAATACGGAAGTATGTATATCGGCGTTATAAATCATGGCGGAGATATTCTTGCAGCGCTTGAAGAAGCAAAAGCGGATATCAGCAATACAAAATGTGTATGGAAGGCACTTGTAATGCATGAGCCTGTATACGGTACAGAGAGCCTGATGGAAGAAGCTAAGAGAATTAAGGTTGTAAATGCCATTGAGGAAGCAGGTTTTGACGTTGTATTCTCAGGCGATGACCATACATATACAAGAACATATCCTATGAAAGCCGACAGTAAACTGGATGAGGGCAGCAGAGACGGAGTTGTATATTACATCTGCGGTGACCTGAGCGGTAAAGATAACGCATATTCCAATCGTGATATGTTTGCGGCAATGATACCGCACAATGAATATCAGGGTATGTATATGTCAGTTGACGCAAACAGTGAAAAGCTTGTTCTGAGAGCATACAGGCATAACGGAGAACTTCTTGACAGCTATACCATAGCAAGAACCGACTGTGAAATCGGCAGACACAGCGTTGACGAAAACAGTATATATGATGTAGACAGCAAAACCTTTATATGCAACATCTGCAATGCCGAGGTTGCGGCATCGGATACCGGCTATACCGGCAAGGTAAAGGCAAAGGATGATAAGGGTGAGGTTATGCTTGTAAACGGTATAGCCAGAACAGGCTGGTTTACATTTGGACAGGATATCTGTCACGCAGGAGAAAACGGAATAATTCATGAGTGCACAACTGAAGATACAGCAACGTGCCTTGAGAACGGATACCTGAGATCAACCTGCAAGTGCGGAGAGGTATACAAGGGAGCTTCAACATGGAGCAAAGGCCATACCTGGGATGAAAAATATGTTTGTACAGTATGCCACGCAAAAGGCAAAAGCATTGAAAATGTTAAATTTGATGTGGCAGACAAACGCTGGGAATACACGGGCTCAGCTATCAGACCTGCAATAACTGCAAAGGATGGCAGCTACACATTATCTGCAAGCAGTGACAGATACGGAAAAGACGCATATAAGTCATACAGCAACAACATTAATGTCGGCAAGGGCAAAGTAACCTTTGAGGGACGAGGCAACTATTACGGAAGCACATCTGTAGAATTCCCGATAGTTCCAAAGAGCGTAGAAACAGTAACTGCAGGAACCGTTTACTCAACATCAGCAATAGTAAAATGGGATGCGGCAGGCGGAGCAGGTTACTATAACGTATATATGAGAGCCTCTAACGCCGGCTGGAACAAGGTGGCAGTAACAAAAGAAACAAATGCGATAATTGATAATCTGACACCTAATACAAAATATTCATTTATTGTTGAAAGCAGTGCGGATGTTGACGGTGAAACATATAACTGCCTGCGCTGGTCGGATGAACTCAGTATTACTACTCCTGCAAAGGACTCCAATACTGCAGCAGACCAGATTAACTCAATAAGAGCAGAGATTGGCAGTGAAACTGTTAACGCCGTTATAAAAGGCAGCGAACATTATCTGATGCTTCCTGCTTCGACAGATCTGACAGCCTTAAAGCTTACCCTTGATCTCAAGGGAGATTACAGTGAAGTTACCTATGACGGTGCGGCAGACACATTAAACTCAGGAAAAACAGCTGTCATAGACGTGACAAAGCTTACAGGCAAAAGTTCAGGAAACAGCTTTAACATCAGAATTGCAATGAAGGGCTGTGCTCCTGTGACGCTTCATATTATGAAATCACAGAGCATACCAAGCATACACCTGACAAGCGACAATGCCGCTGATGCAGGTCGTGAATATGTTGATGCGGTTAAAGGCAATGCTGTAACAGGCACAATGGCTATGACAGGAGCTGACGGCAGAAGCATATATAACGGTAATCTTAAGCAGATAAAAGCCCGTGGTAATTCCACCTTCAAATATTATAATAAGAAGTCCTATCAGATAAAACTGGAGACAGGAACTGATTTACTTGGCAAAGGTGAAAATGTTAAAACATGGGTACTTCTCGCAGGCTACGGAGATGCAACTCAGATGCACGACAAGCTGATCAAGGATTTGGCAGCGGCACTTGGCATGGACTATGTTGCAAACTGCAGCTGGGTAGATCTCTACTATGATGGAGAATACAGAGGACTGTATCTGCTCAGTGAAAAGAACTCCGTAGGAGATACAGGCATTAACGTTACCGATATGGAGAGCGCCTATGCTGAAAAGAACGAAAACTACGGAAGTGATATGATAGCCGAAAAGGCCATGAATGCTTACGGACAGGAATATCAGTACATAGCAGACCTTACAGAGCCTGACAATATTACAGGCGGATATCTGATAGAAAGAAACCTTGATACAATAGATGAAATCTGCGGCTTCTATACTAAGCAGGGCAGCGGCTTTAATGTAAAGAGTCCTGAATTTGCAGGCAAAGAGGCAATGAAATATATCAGCGAATATTATCAGGAATTTGAGGATGCCGTATATTCAGACAATGGATATAACGCTGAGACAGGAAAGTATTACTATGACTACTGTGATGCTGATTCGCTTGTGAAGGTTTATCTGCTTCAGAAGCTGGGATACAACGTTGACGGTTTCAAATCCTCGTTCTACTTCTACAAGGATAAGGATGACAAGATGTACGCAGGTCCTGTATGGGATCAGGAAATGGCCTTCGGTACAGGCTGGAATGCAGTAATCAGCGCAGATGAGGTGACATATAACTATCTTGAAAAAGCACTGATAAAAATTCCTGATTTCAAACAGAGAGTAGAGGAATACTATAAAGCTGTATTCAAGGAAAAAATGGTATCATTGCTTGGTGATAATGGCATAGTAGCAGGATATTACGACACAATTTCATCAAGTGCGGAAATGAACTATGTTCTTTGGCCTTATGTACGCATAGGTTATCCTGAAGCCGGCGGACATCTGTGGCCGACTGGTACGGACTATGATGATGTTGTTAAAGATATGACCGACTGGCTTGCAGTTCGCGCAGACAAGCTTGATGAGCTTTATGGCGATGGAACACTTCATATGCATCATACATATGTTTCTGAAATTACAAAACCTGCAACCTATGATGAAGAAGGAATAAGGACATACACATGCAGTGTATGCAATGCTTCATATACTGAGGTTATTCCAAAATTAATAGACCTCCCTGACAGTGGCGGCGGCGGTCTTATTGATCCGGGAACTGAACCGGGCGAGACCGAAAAACCGGGCAATTCGGAAATCAAGGCAGAGGTTGAGGTTAAGCAGACAGAAACAGGAAAAACTGCAGTAACAGCTGAAATAACTGAAAAAGCAGGAAGCAACCTGATATCGGAAGTGATTTCAAACAGCTCTGAAAAAGCAGTTCTTGATGCAACAACTTCAAACGGCGGCAGTGAAACTGCAGAGATAACATTACCGGGAAAAACTTTAAATGATTTTGCCGAAAAGACAGATGCAGTACTGGTTATAAAGACGGATAAAGCTGAACTTGTTATGGACAATATGGCCGTAGCGGCAGCAGGTAGTCAGGCAGGAGAAAACAAAGTGACCCTGATAATTGAAACCGTTAAATCAGACCATAAGAGTCATGAAATTAAAATTAAACTTGTTACTGCAGACGGCACAATTAAGGATTTTAAAGGCGGAAAAGTGACTGTAACTGCTGAAATAAGCGATAACCTCAAGAAAAAGAAACTTGTTTGCGTATATATAGATGACAATAATATGTATCACAAAGTAAAGGGTCAGCTTAATAAGGATGGCAGATTTACATTTACGACAGGACATTTTTCAACCTATGCAATAATGGCAGAAACAGATGCGGACAAGGCTATTGCAAAACAGACGAAGGCTTTAATAAGTGATGTAAAGATAAAGGTAGTAACAAAGAAACTATCCAGAAGAAGTGTTAAGGTTACAGTTAACGCTGATGTTCAGAAACTAGTTGACAATGGATTCACAGTAACTTACAAGTTCTACAAATCAACTAAGAAAGGTTCAGGATACAAGAACACTGTAAACAAGACTACAAACACTTACACTAACACTAACCCTGTTAAGGGCAAGAACTA
>CAKQOW010000050.1 GCA_934256595.1 uncultured Clostridia bacterium | reverse complement strand
AATATGATATAAAGGGAGAATGTCAGAAAGGGATTGTTATGGAAATTAAAATACGAAAAAAACTCAGAGATGAGTTTGATACAATAGATATAAATAAGGGTATAACTATTGAGAAACTTGTCTTAAATTATGCTGATGAGCTGCCTTATACTGTGGTTGCGGCAAAAAAAGACAATGACCTTGTAGACCTCACAGAGATTATTGACAGTCCATGCAGGATAGAATTTCTTGATATACGCACGCAGGCTGCCAATCTGATTTATCAGTACAGTCTGTCGCTGATTTATCTCAAGGCTGTAAAGGATATTCTCGGAGATGTGAATGTTGATATACAGAATTCACTCAGTAAAGGTCTTTATACGACAATAGCGCGTGATACGGTTTTGACTGATGAGCAGATTGCTGCGGTTGAAAAAAGAATGGGGGAAATCGTGGAAGCGGACATACCTTTTGTTAAAGAGGAGGTCTCTGTCAAGGAAGCTGAACGCAGATTTATAGAGCTTAATCAGCCTGAGAAACTTGCACTTCTTCATAAAAAAGCAGACAAGGTAAGATTTTATTCTCTTGAGGGATACAGCAATTTCTTTTACGGTCTTATGGTGCCCTCAACAGGATATATCAGACACTTTGAACTTAAAAAGTACAGGAGAGGCGTCATAGTCAGATTCCCTCACCCGACCATGCCTGATGTTATTCCTGAATACAAAGAAGAAGCCAAGCTGTATGATGCTTTTGGAGAAGCTACGGTAAGAGGCAGAATAATGGGTGTTTCGTTTGTTTCCGATTTAAACAGAAAAGTTGAGAACGGCGAATACAAAGAGCTTATTCAGCTTTCTGAGGCGCTGCATGAGAAAAAAATTGCAGAGATAGCCGATATGATTACACATCGCAAAAAACGAATTGTTTTAATTGCAGGACCGTCGTCATCGGGCAAGACCACATTTGCAAGGAGACTGTGCATACAGCTCAAGGTAAACGGATTAAACCCTCTTTATCTCGGAACCGATGACTACTTTGTGGAGAGAGTCAATACACCGCTTGACGAGTACGGAGAGCCTGACTATGAAAATCTGGGAACGCTGGATATAGAGCTGTTTAACAGCAATATGAACGATCTGCTTGCAGGCAGAGAGGTTGACCTGCCGGAGTTTGACTTTATGGAGGGCAAAAAGACATTCGGCAAAAGGATTACAAAAATAAAGCAGACCCAGCCAATTGTAATTGAGGGTATTCACGCACTGAACGGTGACCTTACACCGTATATAGATGACGGTGAGAAATTCAGAATTTATATAAGTCCGTTTACGCAGCTTAACATTGACAGACACAACAGGATACCGACAACAGACGCGAGAATGCTCAGAAGAATGGTCAGGGATTACCAGTACAGAGGACACAGCGCACAGTCAACAATAAGCTCATGGCCTAAGGTCAGAGCGGGCGAGGACAAAAACATATTCCCGTATAACGATCAGGCAGATGTGCTGTTTAATTCAGTTCATATATATGAGCTTGCAGTGCTTAAAAAATATGCGGAGCCTCTGCTCAAAGACATAAAGGAAGATGAGCCGGAATATTGCGAAGCAGTGAGAATGCTTAAGTTTTTAAGATTTTTCAGAACCATTGAAGATGACTCGATTATAGTTAACAACTCTATAATCAGGGAGTTCATAGGAGGCAGCATTTTTGTAGACTAAAACAAAAGAGTTGCTGCACAGATGATCACCAGTGATTAATAACCTGTGCAACAACTCTTTTTGTGTGGAAACAGTTTTATTCTGCTTCTTCTTCCTTTTCGGCAAGAACCTTTTCGTACTCTGCAAATATTGCATCTTTGATTCTGTTGCGTGTTTCAGAAAGAAGAGGGTGTGCGATATCTCTGAAATCGCCTTCTCCCATTTTCTTGCTAGGCATCGCAATAAACAGGCCATTCTGTCCTTCGATAATTTTTATGTCGTGTACTACGAATTCATCATCAAAAGTGATAGAAACAACCGCTTTCATTTTTCCTTCGTCACTCACCTTGCGAACTCTTACATCTGTTATGTTCATTCCTATTTCCATCCTTTCATGACAAGAGATTAATTGATTATATATTATACCACTATAAATACTGGAATTACAAGCTTTTTCTCGCAAAAATCTGATAATTCAAATTAGACAGTATTTTTTAAAATAAAAAAACTTAAAAATAAAGCATTTTTTCACTGTGTTTATGGTATAATGTCTGTACACGCTGATTGACGAGGTATGAAGTCAGAAGCGATGTACAACACATGCCGTTTGAGTTTTCAAGTGGCATAATGGTTCTGCAGTTATAATTCAGCGTTGCTGTAATGTAAGAACCATTGAAATATGCTCGACACAGCTCGCATATTATAATGTCAGGTCAGAACTGATTAAACACACATGCCGTTTGAGTGACGGTAAATTGATTAAAACACAGGGATATACATCTGGAGGATGTTTATATGATAAATTTGTCAGATTACAAGAGAATACATTGTATCGGAATCGGAGGAATAGGAATGTCTGCCATTGCTGAAATCCTTCTTGAGAGGGGCTTTCAGGTAAGCGGTTCCGACATGAAAGAAAGCGAAATGGTAGACAAACTTATAGCAAGCGGCGCAGAGATATACTTAGGCCATAGAGCAAAAAACGTTGAAGGAGCAGATCTTGTGGTTTATACGGCGGCAGTTTCGGACGACAATCCCGAAATAGCCAGAGCCAGAGAACTTGGCATACCCGCAGTTACAAGGGCGCAGATGCTCGGCAGACTGATGAGTGAATACGATTACAGCATTGCGGTATCGGGAACTCACGGCAAGACAACGACAACCTCTATGGTTTCTTTAATTTTAAAGCACGCGAACAAGGCGCCTACAATACTTGTGGGCGGTAATCTCGCAGAGATAGGCGGCAATGTAGAGGTCGGCTCCGGGCAGTATTTTGTAACAGAGGCCTGCGAGTACAGGGACAGCTTTTTGAGCCTCTGTCCTAAAATCGAGATTATTCTGAACATAGACTCAGACCATCTTGACTACTTCAAGGATATAGACCATATAGTCAAATCCTTTGACAGATTTTCAAAGCTTGTGCCTGAGGACGGCACCATTATAGCCTACAATGCCAATCCGTTTGTAAACAGCGTGGTCAAGGACCTTAACAACGTTATAACTTTCGGATTTTCAGAAAACTGCACATATTATGTGACAGACATAGAATTCAACAGCGGACTGCCCAGGTTTACAGTAAACCACGAGGGCAGAGCGCTGGCATCAATACAGCTTGCAATACCGGGAGAACACAACATACTCAATTCTCTCGCTTCCTTTGCGTGCTGTCATATGCTGGGCGTTGATGTTGAGGATATTGTTACAACCCTTGAGAATTTCAGCGGCACACAGCGCAGATTTGACATCAAGGGGCAGACTGCGGACGGCAGGAAGATAATCGACGACTACGCACATCACCCGACAGAGATTAAAGCAACACTTGCGGCAGCGGTTAAAATTCCGCACAACAGCCTGTGGTGTCTGTTCCAGCCGCACACATATACCAGAACCCTTGCGCTGTTTGACCAGTTTGCAGCTTCCTTCGAGAATGCGGACAAGGTTGTGCTTGCGGAGATTTATGCTGCCAGAGAGCAGAATGTATATAACATAAGCTCCAAGGGACTGGTGCAGGAAATCAGAAAACAGTACCCTGACAAAGAAGTATATTATTTTGATAAATTAGAGGACATTGCAAGCTTTGTCTACAACAACTCCTCGGCAGGCGACCTGATTATGACAATGGGTGCCGGGGACATATACAAGGCAGGCGAAATGATACTCAAACTGGACAGGAAGTTTTAATATGAATTACAAGGATTATGAGAAGCTCGAAAAAGAGCGTATCGAAAGAAACATCGGATATGCAAATCAGGGCGTCATATTTATGGACATCAGAAGAGCGTACATTGAAGAGGGCACGCGCATAGGCGAGGGCACATTCATTTACCCTGACGTTATTCTTGAGGGCAATGTAAGCATAGGTAAAGACTGCCGCATAGGACCCTCAACCAGAATTAAGGATTCCAATATAGGTGACAGAACCGAGGTGCAGAATTCGGTTGTACTTGAGAGCAGCATAGGCAATGATACCAAGGTCGGACCTTTTGCATACATAAGGCCTGACAGCAATATAGGCAGTAAATGCAAAGTGGGGGATTTTGTTGAGGTTAAGAACTCGTCAATGGGAGACGGCACCAAGGCCGCTCACCTTACATACATAGGTGACAGCGATGTGGGCAGAAATGTGAATTTGGGCTGCGGTGTTGTTTTTGTAAATTATGACGGTACTAATAAGCACAGGTCTGTTGTGGAGGACGGAGCTTTTATCGGCTGCAATACCAATCTGGTATCCCCTGTTACAGTGGAAAAGGGCGCATACATTGCAGCAGGAAGCACAGTAACCAGAAAAGTTCCGGCGGACTCGCTTCTGATTGCAAGAGCCAGAGAGGAAATCAAAGAAGGCTGGGCTTCACGCAGCGGACTGCTTAAGAAAAATAAATGATATTGCTAACTACAAAACGAAAGATGAGGTAACAGAAGAAATGAAATCAGGTGCATTCTCAGAGTACAAAGTTTTTGCAGGAAATTCACATTTAGAGCTGGCAGAGGAAATCGCCTCAATAATGGGCAAGCCTTTAGGCAGAGCGACAGTAACAAAATTCAGTGACGGCGAAATATCCGTTAACCTGTGGGAAACAGTAAGAGGCGTTGACTGCTATATCGTACAGTCAACCTGCGACCCTGTAAACGACAACCTAATGGAACTCCTTATAATGATAGATGCAATGAAGAGAGCATCAGCCGGCAGAATCAACGCGGTTATCCCGTATTACGGATATGCAAGACAGGACAGAAAAGCAAAGGCAAGAGATCCTATCACAGCTAAGCTGGTTGCAGACCTTATCATTGCGGCGGGAGCAGACAGAGTTGTAACTATGGATCTTCATGCAGCGCAGATACAGGGATACTTTGATATTCCGGTAGACCATCTGGTTGGACTTCCGATTCTTGTAAAATACTTCAAAGAAAAAGACCTTGATGATATCGTAGTGGTATCACCTGACCACGGCTCAGTTACAAGAGCAAGAAATATGGCAGAGCCTCTCAATGTACCTATTGCAATAGTTGACAAGAGGAGACCGGAGCCTAACAAGAGCGAGATTATGAATATAATCGGTAACATCGAGGGCAAAAACTGCATACTCATCGACGATATGATAGATACAGCGGGAACAATTACAAATGCTGCAAATGCACTTAAAGACTTAGGCGCAAAAGATGTATTTGCCTGCGCAACTCATGCAGTATTATCAGGACCTGCAATCGAAAGAATTGAAAATTCAGCCATAAGCGAACTCGTTTTATTAAACACAGTTCCTATTCCTGAAGAAAAGAAAATAGAAAAAATGACTCATCTGTCAGTTGCGCCGCTGTTTGCGGAAGCAATGACAAGAGTATTCACAAACAACTCAATCAGTAAACTTTTTGACTAATATGTTCTGGAACAGAAAAAAACAAAGCGACAACGGAATAGAATTTGTTATAGCAGGGCTTGGAAATCCCGGCAGAGAATATGAGACCACAAGGCACAACATGGGCTTTATGGTAATAGATATTCTGGCAGACAAGACAGGTATTGACGTTAAGAAACTCAAGCACAAGGCTCTGTATGGCACCGGCACCATAGACGGACACAAGGTGATGCTGGTAAAGCCGCAGACCTATATGAACCTGAGCGGCGAGTCGATCAGAGAAATTATGAGATACTACAAGGTGCCTGTTGAGAATCTCCTCGTTATATATGACGATATAGATATTGAAGCGGGGACAATCCGCATACGCAAAAAAGGCAGCGCGGGAACCCACAACGGTATGAAATCAATAATCTATCAGCTGGGCTCCGATGAATTCCCTCGGATAAGAGTGGGAATAGGCGATAAACGAAAGGGAGATCTCAAAGACTATGTCATAGGCTCGCTGGGCAAAAAAGAAGCGGAGGAGCTTGCGCCGGTGCTTGATACGTGTGCCGATGCCTGCTGCTGTTTTGTGCAGAAAGGCATAGACAGGGCTATGAACGAATATAATAGCAGAAACAAAAAAGTGGGAGAAGATAAAAATGACCACTAAAGGTATAGTCAATATATCGGGAATATCGGAAAGCAGGGTGGCGCCGGTTGCCGCCCGCATTTCCGAAGATAAGAAAGGACAGACCCTCATAATTGCAGCATCTCCTGTGAGAGCCGCAAGACTTGCAGGTGATCTTTCTTTTTTTATTGACAAAAAAATATATGTGATGCCGCAGGAGGAGGAAACTCTTTTCAGGTACGAGGCCAAAAACCACGATATGCTGGTGGAGCGCCTGCGGATATTAAAAGCGTTATGCTCAGGGGAGGACTGTATAGTCATAGCCCCTGCTTTGGCTGCAGTCAAAAAGCTTCCGCCGCGATATATATATGAGGAAAAGGTGCTGAAAATACAGGTAGGCACAGAGCTTGATACGGCAGAGGTCAGGAAGCAGCTTTCCGACATGGGTTATGAGAGATACAATATAATTGATGCGCAGGGGCAGTTTGCGGTGCGCGGAGATATTATAGACATATACACACCCGATGCAGAGCTTCCATACCGTATAGAGCTGTTTGGAAATGAAGTGGACGCTATCAGAGTCTTTGATCATGAAACACAGAGGTCATTAAATAATATTGAAACTGTAGAGATATATCCTGCCAGCCAGTTTGTAAACGACAGAGAAATATTCAGTCAGGCTGCTGACAAAATCCGAAAGGAATACGGCAGACAGATAAAAAAATATGACAGGGCGGGAGAAACAGAAAAAAAAGAAAACCTTGAAAAAAGACTCGGCTATATTACGGAGTATATAGAAAAGGTAAACAACGTTCAGATGCTGGAAAACTATCTTCATTATTTCTATGACGATATGCAGTATCTGTGGGACTATATGACAGACGGTCGGATTATAGCTGATGACCCGGACAGAATTTACGAAGCCCTTGATTTAAGAGATGCCGAGCGCAGGGAGGATTTCAGAGTTCTTCTTGAAAGAGGGCAGGCGGTTCCTTATGACTACAGGATATTTTCACATAAGGAGGATTTATACAGGATATATGAGAGGGACAATGTATATGTCCTGACTCCTTTTGCCAAGAAAATCAAAGGCATTGAGACCTTTTCAGAGCTTCACAATGTAGTAAGCCGTCAGCCTGTGGTGTTTAACGGCAGACTTGATATGCTTGTGACGGAGCTTAAATCATACCTCAAAAAAGATTATGAGATAACGATTGTATGCTCAACCTCTGAGCGTGTCAGCAATATGAGAGAGTTCCTTTCAAGAGAGGGACTTGAAGGAAAGGTGGCAGTAAAGCCGGGCGAGCTGACCTCCGGTATTGATTTCCCCGAAAGCAGGAAAGTCTGGATATCAGACGCAGATATATTTACCGGCAGCAGACACAAAAAAAGAAAAAAGAGAATAAAGAGTGAGAACACTCAGCAGATAAAAAGCTTCGCCGATATCAAAAAAGGCGACTATATTGTCCACGAAAATCACGGTATAGGCAGGTTTATGGGAATTAAGCAGCTCACTGTAAACGGTGAGAAAAAAGACTACCTGCATATTAAATATGCGGGAGAGGATATGCTGTATGTACCTGTAGAGCAGATGGACATAGTTCAGAAATATACAGGTTCAGACAGTGCGGTTCCCAAAATCAACAGCCTTTCGGGTGGAGAATGGAAAAAAACAAAGGCAAAGGCAAAGGCCGCTGTTGCAGAAATGGCGGCAGACCTTATAGAGCTTACTGCGGCAAGGCAGCTTGAAAAGGGCTATGCTTTCGGACCGGATACCCCATGGCAGCAGGAATTTGAGGACAGCTTCCCGTATGCCGAAACAGACGACCAGCTCAGATGTATTGCGGAGATAAAGGCAGATATGGAAAAGCCGGTTGCAATGGAAAGACTTCTGTGCGGAGACGTGGGCTTTGGCAAGACAGAGGTTGCGGCAAGGGCTATGTTTAAATGTGTCGCAGACGGCAAACAGGCGGCGGTTTTAGTGCCTACGACAATACTTGCAAACCAGCATTACTATACGCTCAAGGACAGATTTGAAAAGTTTCCGTTTAAAGTAGATGTGCTGTCCAGATTTAAATCAGACAAAGAGCAGGAAAAAACCATAGAAAAGCTCAAAAACGGACAGGTGGACCTTATAATAGGAACACACAGGCTTCTGTCCAAAGATGTATCCTTTAAAGATTTAGGACTTCTTGTAATAGATGAGGAGCAGAGATTTGGAGTCAAACACAAGGAAGCTATCAAAAAACTGAGAAAAAACGTAGATGTGCTTACACTTTCGGCAACCCCGATACCGAGAACGCTTCATATGTCGCTTACAGGTATCAGGGATATGAGCCTTATAGAGGAGCCGCCGGAAGACAGACTTCCTGTTCAGACCTATGTTGTCGAGCAGGAGGACGATATTATACGCGATGTTATCGAAAGAGAGCTTGGCAGAGGCGGACAGGTATACGTTGTGTTCAACAGAGTGCAGGGTATAGACATGGTTGCCTCAAGAATTTCATCGCTTGTTCCAGAGGCGAGCATTGCAACAGGTCACGGGCAGATGAACGAGGTACAGCTTGAGAAAGTTATGCTGGGCTTTATAGAGGGCAAAACCAATGTGCTGGTGGCAACCACAATAATCGAGTCGGGGCTTGACATATCAAACGTAAACACTATAATCGTGCTTGACGCAGACAGATTCGGACTTTCCCAGCTTCATCAGCTCAGAGGCAGGGTCGGACGTTCCGACAGAATGGCATACGCTTATCTGATGTATCAGCCGGGCAAGGTGTTAAACGAGATTGCCGAAAAACGACTCAGAGCAATCAGAGAGTTTACGGAGTTTGGCTCAGGCTTCAGGGTTGCAATGAGAGACCTTGAAATCAGAGGCGCGGGTAATATACTGGGTACGGCGCAGCACGGACATATGATGAATATAGGGTATGAGCTTTACTGCAAGTTTGTTGCAGATGCAGTCAGGGCGCTGCAGGGAGAGGTTGTAAACGACAACAGAGAGGAAACCCTTGTTGAAATTCCTGTGGGAGCATATATTCCTGACAGATATATTGAAGATGAAACCCTCAAGCTTCATATGTATAAAAAAATCGCAGAGGTCGAAACAGAGGAAAACGAAGATGATGTCATAGAGGAACTCATAGACCGCTTCGGAGATGTTCCGAAACAGGTTATGAACCTTATCAGAATATCGAGAATACGAAAGCTGGCTGCAGACGAATTTGTATCTAAGGTATGTGTTGAAAACGGCAGGCTGGTATTCTACTTCGGAGAAAAGAACAGATTGAGAGGACCTGTGCTTGCAGCGCTTTCGGAGAAGTACGGTATGCGTATTTTCTTCCACGGCGGAGTGAAGCCGTTTATGAGACTTACAGCCGAAAAAAACAAATGGCTCGATGAAGCTCTTGAGCTTCTCATGACGATTTCGGAGAAAAAATAAATTTTTTTTAAAAATGATGCAATAAAATCTAATTCTCCTGTGTTGTATATATAAATAAGCAAATATGGAGGAAAAGATTATGAGAAATAAGTTAATAAGAAAAGTTGTGACGCTGACACTTGCGGCGGTAATGGTAGTATCTTCAGGGGCGGCAGTATTCGGAGCTTCATATATAGGCAAGGACGCTGCTGTCTCAAAGGCGCTCAAGAATGCAGGAACAACAAGATCAGCAGTGTGGGAGCTTGAATGTGAACGTGACAGCGATGACGGTATTACCGTTTATGAGGTTGAATTTATTAAGGGCAGCACAGAGTACAGCTACACCATCAATGCAAAAACAGGCAATATCAGAGAGAAAAGCGTAGAGTACAGATATGTGCCGTCCTCAAAAGCCAGAATAGGCAAGACGGCAGCTAAGAACAAGGTGTTCAGCTTTTCAGGAATAAACAGAAACAAAGTTTCAGGTCTTGTATGCTATTATGACTATGATGACGGCAAGGAAATATACGAAGTTAAATTCAGAAAAGGCAATTACAGGTACGAATACGATGTTAATGCCAGATCGGGCAAAATCGTAGAGTACAGTAAGGAGTACAAAAAAGCCTACTAAAAGTTACAGGGAAACAGATTATGGCAGTTTATGTAGATGAGAAAATTTTATCAGATATAGCGGCGGGCAGCGCATCGGCATTTAAAGAGCTGTATGTGCTCACCTCGGATACTGTTTACGGTTTTGCGCTGTCAATACTCAAAAACAGTCACGATGCGGAAGATATAATGCAGGAGGTATTTGTAAAAATATACAATTCTGCGGATACATACCAGAAGCAGGGCAAGCCGATGGCATGGATACTTACGATAGTGAGAAATATGTGCTACAACAGAATCCGTGACACAAAACAGCACGAGGATATTGCAGATTACACCTACAGTATCTCTGATAACGGACACGAAAATGACATAAATGCCATCATACTGGAAGAAGCAATGAATGTACTCAACGAAGACGAAAGACAGATTGTAATGCTTCATTCAATGGCGGGAATGAAGCACCGGGAGATTGCAGAAATAGTTGATATGCCTGTCTCGACTGTACTTTCCAAATATAACAGAAGTCTAAAAAAACTGAGACAGGCACTCGAAGTCAAGGAGGTGTAGCTTATGGATAACAGAGAAATAGAAAAAAGAATTCATGCCGCAGTATGCAGCGCTACGCCTGATAAATTAGACGATATAATGAAAGCCTGCGGTATTGGAGAACAGACGGAGCAGCAGCCAGAAAGAAAAACAGTATATTTAAAACCCAAAAAGAAAAAACCTGCATATAAAGTCTTCGGCTCTATTGCAGCGGCTCTCATCATATGTATAGCAGGAGTTCTTGCATTCGGGAAAGGCGGCGCATCAGAGGCGGCAGCAATAATCGGTCTTGATGTCAACCCGAGCATACAGCTTTCTGTAGATGATAACGGCAAAGTAATCGAGGCTTCCGCCGTAAACAAAGACGGTGAGAAGATTCTTGATGATATGAGTCTTGCGGGAACTGATATGAAGGTTGCAGCCAATGCCATAGTCGGATCCATGCTTCAGCAGGGTTTCCTGAACGATATATCGAATTCGATTCTGGTATCTGTTCAGGCAAAGGACAGCGCCAAAGGTACAAGCCTGCAGGAGGAGCTTTCCTCAAGTCTCAATCAGTATCTGGGAAGCTATGCTCTGTCTGCGGCAGTTATGGGCCAATGCATAACCGATGACAGTGAAATCACTGCGTTTGCGGCCGAAAACGGTATTTCAGAGGGCAAGGCATATCTGATTAAAACTCTGGCAGCATCAGATTCCAGACTGACAGAGGCGGGACTGCTCAAGCTTTCAACGCAGGAGCTGATACTTCTGGCATCAGAAAAAAGCAGTGACAAGACACCTGCAGTATCATACGGAGAGGTAAACAAAAGCCAGTATATAGGCAAGGACAAAGCCTTAAACATAGCTCTTGCCAAAGCAGGCCTTAAAAAATCACAGATTTCCGGCTGTGAGGTTGAGTTTGAATGTGATGACGGAATTATAACCTACGATATTGAGTTCTACTGCGGAAGCGCCGAGTATGAGTTTGAGATAGATGCAACCACAGGCAATATCATTGAATACGAAACCGATGGTGACGGATATGAAGGCAGTCATCACAAAAACAGCGCAGATAACAGCGGAAGTAAATATATAGGCAGATCCAGAGCCAAGGAAATAGCCCTTGCCAAAGCGGGACTTGCAGCTTCACAGATACATGACTATGAAATAGAACTTGATGACGGAGAATATGAAATAGATTTCAAGTATCAGAATATGGAATATGAAGTTGATATAGATGCAAAAACCGGCAGGGTTCTCAAATTTGATAAAGAGTATGATGATTAGAGGAGGAATAACATATGAAAAAGAGTATAACGAGTAAAATAATAGCTTTTGCAGCAGCTGCTGCAATGATTATGTCAATGGGCGCCGCAGTATTCGGAGCTTCATATATAGGTGAAAATACTGCAATATCTAAAGCTCTCAAAAATGCAGGGACAACAAGATCGGCAGTATGGGATCTTGAATGTGAGAAAGACAAAGATGACGGCGTTACCGTATATGAGGTGGAATTCAAAAAGGGGCGCACTGAGTACAGCTATAAGATTAATGCCAAAACCGGCGCTGTAAGAGAAAAAAGTGTAGAGTATGGATACAGGTATTCATCAGGGAAGCTGATAGGACAGACTGCAGCGATTGATAAGGCGTTTGCATTTTCAGGAATATCAAAAGCATCGGTTACAAACCTTGTATGCAGATATGATTATGATGATGGTAAGGCTGTATATGAAGTGAAATTCAGAAAAGGCAGCTGGAAATATGAGTATGATGTTAATGCCAGAACAGGTAAAATTGTAGAATACAGCAGAGAATACAGTCCTGAAAAAAATACGGTGGATACTAATCATAAGTATATAGGCAAGGATAAGGCTCTTGAGATAGCCCTTGCCAAGGCAGGTCTTGCCAAATCACAGATTACACTTGAAAAGGTAAAGCTTGATACAGATGACGGAGTTAAGGTTTACGACGTTGAATTCTATGCGGATAATGTAGAATACGACTTTGAAATAGATGCAGTAAAGGGAACTGTGCTTAAATTTGAAAAGGACGGAAATCCTGATGATTTTTCAAAGTATATCGGAGAGGCCAAAGCCAAGGAAATAGCCCTTGCTAAAGCAGGTCTTACGACTTCACAGATTTACGGGTTTGAGATAGAGCTTGACGACGGAGAATATGAGATAGAATTCAAATATAACGGTATGGAGTACAGCATGGATATAAATGCTGTAACAGGAACAGTAACAGACTTTGAAACCGAATACGATGACTAGTAAAATGCCGGCGGGGATTGCTCCTCTGCCGGTATTTCTTAACTTTCCATTTGTCTTGCCAGAAAGCCTGCACCGATTTCGGCGGCTTTAAGCTCAGTATCACCAAGAATATGCTTATCCTTTGGTATTATGGTGATAGCGCCTATGGCATCACCCTGTGAAAGTATGGGTACAACTATTTTAGAGTCGTTGAGATGTTTGTTTTTACTCTGAATTATCTTATCCAGCTCATAGTCGATTTTACTGTCCAGATATTCTTTTTTGCCGGCGCCTGCCGCCGCTATAATCTGATCGGTGTCGGAAACAATAACGGTACTTCCCAGTGTGCCTGCGGCTGCTTCTGCAAATTCAGATGCAAACTGCCCCAGTTCATTTATAGGGGAGTATTTTTTAAGAATAACCTCGCCGCTGCTGCTGGTGTAAATTTCAAGAGGGTCGCCCTCGCGTATCCTGAGCACTCTCCTTATTTCCTTTGGAATGACAACTCTGCCAAGATCGTCAATTCTTCTTACAATTCCTGTAGCTTTCATATAGCCCTCCTTATTGATTAAGCCTGTAATATTAAGCTGTTCAGTTATTATGTGGAAATGTTCAGTAATTATACAGAAACAAAGAAGAAATTAAGCGAAAAAATAATCAAAGCTGTTTATATGATTTTTAAGTATTTGTTTTTTTAGTGAAGAAACAGAGGTAAAGTAATTTCTGTAGTGAAATTGGTAAAAACTATGGTATAATGTTTTTCGCAGTGAAAAAGCCCTAGCCCTGTTTGCGAAGTAAACAGCGGAATGCCTTTTCGTCCAAAGAGCGAGAGCGATTTGTCGACGAAACGGACAGCAACGAACAACGTGAGTTGTAGCGAAGCGTTGCCTTTTGTCAGGATTGCACGAAGCGAAGCGAGTATGCAATCTACGGCGCAAGCAAAGCGCAGACAGAACTGACGAATAACACATACCTTTCAGGGACTGGAGTGGTATAATATTTTCTTGGAAATCGGTATCGGGAAATAAGCAAGGGAGTGAATATATGCTTTTTAAAAATATAACCGTTATAGATGAGAATTTTGATGCGCGAAGCAATATGTATGTGGGCGTCAGAGATAAATATATAGAATATATTTCAGACGTTATGCCGGAGGCGGATTACGGCGAGGTTTATGACGGCACAAACAAGGTTATGCTTCCGGGCTTTGTCAATTCTCACAGCCACAGCGCAATGTGCCTTATGAGAGGCTATGGTGAGAATATGGCGCTTGCCGACTGGCTTAACAAAAAAATATTTCCGTTTGAAGATAAGCTTTCAGATGAGGCCGTATACTGGGCAACTATGCTTGCGATGGCGGAGTCTGTGAGATTTGGTATAGTATCAAGCACTGATATGTACTATTTCTGCAATCAGGTTGCAGAGGCGGTGATTGCAGCGGGAGCTAAAGCAAACATATCGAGGGCAATATCGCATTTCAGCTATGAGGACCTGTGGGGTACCAACAGATTTATCGAAGCGGTAACTTTCTACAGGGACTATAACGGCGCTGCAGACGACAGGATCAGAACTGATATGAGTATTCACGCAGAATACACGACAACACCTGTGGCAGTTGCGCAGCTTGCCGAATACACCAAAGAGATTGGCGCCAATATGCACGTTCATCTTTCGGAAACAAAATCAGAGCATGAGGAATGCAAGGCAAGGCATAACGGTATGACTCCTGCGCAGTACTTCAACAGTCTGGGGATATTTGAAACTCCCTGCGTTGCAGCGCACTGCGTATGGATAGAGGGCGAGGATTACGATATCCTTAAAGACAAAGGCGTTACTGCTGCAGTAAACCCTGTAAGCAATCTGAAGCTGGCCAGCGGAATATGCAATGCTGACAAGCTGCTTCGCAAGGGAATAAATGTTGCAATCGGCACAGACAGTGTGGCAAGCAACAACAGCCTTAACTTTATAGAAGAAATGAAATTCTTTGCGCTGGCAACCAAAGGTGTTACGGGAGATCCTGCTGTGATTTCTCCAAAAGAGGTGCTGAAAGCGGCAACCCTTGCGGGAGCAAAGGCGCAGGGCAGAGCAGATACAGGCCTTATCAAAGAGGGCTTTAAGGCGGATATAGTTGTACTTGATACAGATAAACCGTATATGTATCCTGTTCATAACATATTAAATAATATTGTGTATTCTGCATCGGGAAACGATGTTGTGCTTACTATGTGCGATGGAAAAGTCCTTTACAAAGATGGAGAGTATATGACAATAGATATAGAAAAGACAGTTTTTGAAGCACAGAAATATACAAAAAATATATTATCAAGCTTATAGAGAGGATTTTATGAGTAAAAAATCATTTGTGGGCGGAGCAGTAATACTTGGTGCTGCAGGTCTTGTTGTAAAACTGATGGGCGCTGTTTTCAGAATACCCGTAACCAACTGGCTGGGCGGAGGCATGGCATACTATCAGGCGGCATATCCAATCTACAACATACTGCTTACGCTGGCAACGGCAGGAATACCTGTTGCAATTTCAAGAATGGTTGCAGAGAGGACAGTTGTAGGAGATCACTATGCAGCCAATAATGTTTTTAAAGTATCGTTCAGGCTTCTGGGCGGCATAGGACTCGGAACAGGACTTCTGTGCCTTGTGGGCGCCAACTGGTATGCCAACAGAATAGGACTTCCGGAGACGGCATATGCGCTCAGAGCGCTTATTCCCGCGCTGGTGCTTATCCCTATAATGTCTGCATACAGAGGATACTTCCAGGGAATGCAGAATATGAACCCGACAGCGGTTTCCCAGATTATAGAGCAGGTTTTCAGAGTAGGCGTAGGCCTTGCGCTTACCAAGATACTCCTTGACAGATTTGCCGAAAACCCTGAATATGCGGCAGCGGGAGCAACCTTTGGCGCAAGCGCCGGAGCAATCGGAGGACTTCTTGTTGTATGGCTTATCTATATGGCAAACAGGAAAGTCATTCTTAAAAAAATAAATCGCGGCAGACTCAAAACCAGAGAAAAATCGGGAGACATAACTAAGAAAATCCTCATAATCGCAATACCTATAACGCTGGGAGCGTGCATAATGCCGTTTATGAACCTGATTGATGCTTCGATAGTATCCAACAGACTTCAGGACATAGGGTACAGCTACAGTGAGGCAAAGAACCTGTTTACAGAGCTTTCAAGCATGGCCGGTACAATCGTAAACTTTCCGCAGATAATAGTTCAGTCCATAGCCATAAGTCTGGTGCCTGCAATAAGTATGGCGTTCAGAGAAAAAGATGGAAACGGCCTTAAAACCAATGTGCAGATGGGAATGAGAATGGCAAACATACTCAGCTTCCCATGCGCTGCAGGACTTATAATTCTGGCAGAGCCTGTGCTTGTGCTTTTATACAGAAGCCAGTATGATATGGCGGTGGATGCGGCAGGCAGCCTTATGATGCTTGCTTTCGGATTTATATTCCTTGCCATGGCGCAGACACTTACAGGAGCCCTTCAGGGAATAGGCAAGCAGCTTATACCCGTAAGAAACCTCATAATCGGAGCAGTGTTCAAGACGGTAATAACGTATATGCTTGTAGGGGTTGAAAGCCTCAATGTCATAGGGGCCGCCATAGGAACCTGTATAGCGTATATGATAGCGGCGGTGCTTGATATAATGGCAGTAAAAAAATATACAGGCGTCAGATTTAACATAATGCAGACCTTTATCAAACCGATAATAGCCACACTGGCCATGTCTGTTATGACTGTTATTTCATATAACCTGGCGGCAAAGGTTCTTGGAAACAGTATGGCAGTCTTGGTTTCTATAATCCTGTCAGCAGCGGTATATGCTGTAATGCTGTTTGTAACTAAGACCATAACGCAGGAAGAACTTGCAATGATACCGGGTGGAAACAAACTAGTAAGAATTATGGGCAAATTTATGAAATAGGACTGTTGCTGCAAAAACAAATCACATTTTTTTAAATGTATACTCACAAAGGTGTTGACAAATAGGGTTAAAAATGAGAAAATGATGTCACTGATTTGAAATTCCAACGGATAAGAGCTTTATCCAAAGGAAATAATATGATATAATAATTATGATGTATATATAATGTGAGGAGGATTTATTAATGAATAAAGCTGAATTAGTTGCTGCAGTAGCAGAGAAAACTGGATTTACAAAGAAAGATGCAGAAGTAGCTGTTAATGCTTTTGTTAGCTGTGTAGAAGATGCACTTACAAAGGGCGAAAAAGTACAGTTAATCGGATTTGGTACTTTTGAAACTAGAGAAAGAAAAGCAAGACAGGGAAGAAACCCTAGAAAGCCTGGCGAAATTATCAAGATTGCAGCTTCAAAGGCTCCTGTATTCAAAGCAGGTAAGGCTTTAAAGGATTCGGTTAACAAATAAATGATGCTGATTTCAGGGTAGCAATATGCTGCCCTGTTTTTTACTAAAGATTAGGAATAATGTGGGCGGTCGTATGACCGCCTATTTGTGTGATTGTATACAAAAACCTAAAAAATATGTAAAAAATACATTTTATAGAAAATATGGTTGACTAATGCAAATGAGCCTCGTATAATTATATTCAATAAGATAACTCAGAACTTGTAATATGCAGTTCATTTGATATATAATAAAGGAGGCAATAGCAGATGAAGCATACAAACCCACCTAAGAAACTGCAGGATTTAAACCTGATGGACCGCTTTCTGTTCAGTGAAGTCATAGAGAGCGCAGAAGCATATAAAATAATTCTTGAAATTATCCTTGAAAAAGAAATCAACTTTAAAGGGGAACCTATTGCAGAGAATGAGAAGCGAAAGGAGCTTCTGGGCAAAATAGCAAGGCTTGATGTATGCGCCATAGGTGATGACAACAGAGTTTATAACGCCGAGGTGCAGAAAGAAAACGATATGCCGTAGAGTGCCACACGCTAAAGCGTTGCACTCCTGACAGGGGACTTACCAGCGGCTCATACTTCGCCGGGTCAAGTCTCCCAAGCGTATGAGATATTACGGCGCATTAATGACAAGCAAGCTGCTGCCTGAGGGAACAATAGACTATAACAAGTTAAATGACCTGTGTATGATAGTAATAGCAGGCTTTGATATGGGCGGAGAGGGAAAATACCGCTATAAAGTACGCAGAATGTATGAGGGCTATCCTGACAAAGAAGTATATGACGGAGAGGTAATCCTTTATCTAAACACCAAGGGTAAAGATACTGCGGAAGTGAGTGATGAGCTTATAGCTATGCTTGAATACTTTGAGGAAACAACAGATGATAAGGCATTGTCATCAGGATATGATAGGATAATCAGACTTAATGAGATAGTAGCGTCTATTAAGGCAAATGATGAGATTGGAGTGAAGTATATGAACGCATATGAAGAGAGAATGCACGATATACAGGAAGCAAGAGAGCAGGGCGAGGAAATAGGCAGAAGCGAAGGTGAGGCTTCAAAAGCACT
>CAKQOW010000049.1 GCA_934256595.1 uncultured Clostridia bacterium | reverse complement strand
AGAGAGGAGAGGGAACTCTGTGCATAGGTCAGATTGCTCCGACTGAACAGAATTATCCTGCCTTTGTATCCTATGTTGCGTATACGGACAGTGACGGCAAAACAGGAGAAATCAATATAACATCAGAGACTGCTTCAAAGGCTCCGAAGCCTGCAATCGAAAAAAAGACAAAGACAATTGAATGGGGCAGACAAGTTGATTTTTCACTGAAGGATTTCGGCAAGTGGGACAAGATATATTATACAACAGACGGCAGTGTGCCGGATTATAATTCGGAAATATATAACTATGATACTTTCAGCATTCCTGCAGTATGCAGAGACCTGAAAGTGCCTGAGGGAGTGTCCTCGTTTACAGTTAAGGCGGTAACTGCAGCCTTTGGCAAAACGGACAGTGATACTGTAACCTATAAGTACAAGGTGGTTCCACCGGCTGTTAAAGGGATTAAGGCCACTGCAGGAAGAACCGTAAAAATATCATGGAAAAAACTCAACGGTGCGGACGGCTATTATATATACAGAGCAGACAAAAAAACCGGCAGCTATAAAAAGATAGGAAGTGTGAAAAACGTAAAAACCACTGTATATAAAGACAAAAATGCCCGAAAGGGCAAAACCTGCTACTATAAGGTTAAAGCCTATAAAGGTAAGAATATCGGAAGTTTTTCAAAGCCTGCAAAGGCCGGAACAAAATAACGATTTGTATCCCGGAAAAGCATCCGGTACAGATAAATAACTTAATATTTTTCGAGCTGGAAGGTCTAAGGCTATGCTATGACCGGCAGCCGATGGGTATGAACGGAAACGTTTGTGCCTCCCGTTTGGAAAGAAAAGCATTGTGTTACATATATTAAGAGCAGAGCGGTTTTCTTTGAAAGCCGCTTTGATAATATATTGTTGTTATAATGCTTTTTGTTTTACGGTGATACTTATTAAAAGGAGGAGAAAATGAATTCTAAAAGCTTAAGAGCACGAATCGGATACAGACTGCTTGCAGTATTTGTATCAGTGGCGGTAATCATTTCAATGATGCCTGCTGCAGGACTTTCAGGCACTGATGTATACGGGGCGGAAGGTGGTCTTAAAATCGAGACTCCTGAGCTTGCAGTTACAGGAACTGATGTTATCGGCGGCAAAACTTATACTGCCGACAACATAGACCTTGAGAAATCCTATACGAGAGGAGAACTCAAAAAACTTGAGGGAGGAAAGGAAATACTCTACTCATCAATTAATACTTTCGATACAAAAAAGTATTACAAAGCTACAGGAGTATATATAAAGTCTCTTCTTAAAGGGACTGCTTTTGATGCCGGCAAAGACACGCTGACGGTGCTTGCATCAGACGGATATTCCTGCTCTTTTAACCCGCAAGCCAAATACAGTAACGGTTCAAAAGATACGACAGGTCTAAATGAAGCCCGCTACTTTTATCCGGGGCTGGCAGAGGGAAGCAGCGATGGTGCGGTAAAGGTTGAAACCATGATTGCATGGGATTACAGCGAAGGTGCGAAAACTCCCGAAAAGGCAGACAGAAAGGACTTCAAAAAAGTTATAACAGGGCAGCTTAACATAGAAGACAAAAATAATCCTGTATATAACGGAGGTAAATGTGATGTCAGCAAGGTAATCGGAGGGAAAGCACTTGAAGAAAAGGTACTTAAAATCGGCAGCAGAGAATACACCAGAGCCGATGTAATGCTGATGAAAAGGGCAGATAATACATATACCTACACCACCAAAAAGGGAACCTTTACAGACTATGTAAGAGGAGTGCCGCTTTCGGAACTGCTCGCAGGAAGCAAGGATAAAGATGTTGTTACATTCGGAACTGCGGATAACTATATAAACTTTGACGCCAACGGTATGACTGTGGGCGAGCTCATCAAAAATGACTATATCCTTGCATACGAAAAGGGTGAAAGCAAAGAAACGCTGAAGGGCATATATGAAACCTCAAAGGAAGACGCATCTGTTTCAGGCTGTTTCGTTCTTTATGGTAACGGTGCAAGTCCGGTAAAGCTTGTTAACAGCATTGAAATAACAAGAACTTCGGGGATTGATTTCTCCTTCAGTCCATTCAAGCATATTACAAACGGCGGAATCAAAGACCAGGATGGACCGTATAACGTTGACGGTATTACAGGCGCAACACTTACAATCGAAGGTCCGGGAGTTAAAAACAGTGTGCCTCTTTCCGTAGGCGATATGGAAAGCCAGGATAAGGGCTGTGCAAGAGGAAACTATACAGACCTGAGAAACGGCAAAAAAACCGAAAGGACATATGAAGGCGTTGATTTATATTATCTGCTTCATAATATGGAAGACGGAGTAAATGGTATAATTCTGACTGACAGAGCAAAAAAAGTCGAAATCAAAAACAGAAACAGAAATACAATAGCGACTATTTCTCTGGAAATGATAGAAAAAATGCACAATGAAGGAACGCCGATACTAATTGCATACGGCACCTCATATACTGACGGCAAAAACACAAGACCGTTTGTATTTGATGACGGCGCTGCAGGACAGGATTCAGAGCTTGGCAATACAGACGGGTGCCTCAAGCTGGTATGTGATGCAGATAAGATGGGAATAGCATCTGAATATGCGACTTTTGGAAATATGGCATACATATATGTCTGTGAAGGCGATGAGCCGGGCTATAAGCATGATAAAGCTCCGTACAAGACTGCTGAAAACTCGCAATATGTTCTTACCATAACAGGAAGTGAAATAGGCAGAGAAGTAAACTATACGGTGCAGCAGCTTGAGGATATGGTCAAATATGACGAAAACGGCAGACCTGTAAAGAACGGTATAGGATACAGAGACGAGTACAGTCTTGCAAATTCCTCCTACTGGTATGTGGATGAATACGAGGGAGTCAAGCTTTGGGACCTTCTCAAAAAATCAGGAATTCCTGATTCAAAGAAAACAGATGATAAAACAAAGGTAACGTTCACTGCAACAGACGGATACAAAGGCTTTGATACCTTCTCCCTTAAGCAGATTGCAGACCCGGACTGCTTCGGATATTATGAGAAAAATATAGCAGACGTTACAGGCGCGGACTATAAGGGCGCTCCAGAGGACCTGAAAAAAACAGGCTATCCTGTGCTTGTGGCATACGGAGTAAACAGATATCCGTATGTTATAAAAAACACACTGGACGGATTCCTAAGCGGACTTTCAAATGACGGCGGCCCGCTCCGTGTAATATCAGGCAAGATGAATTATACTCATGCCAACGGATCAAATCAGGCGAAACTTCTCGACAAGATTATAGTTGGCGATGATACTTATCATTACAGTACACATAAATACAGCGATAAGAAAATCTATAATGATCTGGGAAGCAAAACAAAGCTGAATGTCAGAGTGTATTCAGGAACAGGCAAATCAGCCGTTAAGCTGAGCAGTGACAAATATACTGCAGCAGATATAGAAGAAATAATCTACGGCGGTACTCTGACATCGGCAGAGCTTGCAGAGGCAAAGATAAAAGCCTTTTATGAAGCCGGCAAAGCAGGTTCAAAATATAATAATGATCTATATGAGGGTATGGACATTGCATACCTGCTGCAGAAGATAGTAAAGCTTCAGGGTGCAAAGGGTACAGTTACTTTCAGTAATGGTAAAGATAAACTTCAGGTTGACCTCAAAGAACTGCTTACCATGACAAAAGGCTATAACAGTGAAACCGGGCTTAAAAACCTTAGACCGATACTGGCATATGCCAAAAACGGTTCGCCACTTGTTAAGAGCAGCAGTTCGGCAGGTTATGAAGACACAGTGACTCTTGGCGAAGCTGAGAAAACAAAAGTTAAAAACAGCGGAGGACCTCTGCAGGTTGTGATTCCAAGAACCTCAAAGGGAAAAGCTCCGAGAACTCTTAAAAATGTAACTTCAATTACAGTAAATCTTGCTGCAGACAAATATGCGCATGTAAAATCGCCATACAGCAGCTACAAGAAAAAAACTGTAACAATATCAGGTGAAGGTACAAGAATTTCAGGCAAGAAAAAATTCACTGTTTCAGATATTGAAGGCAGGCAGACTCTTGCCGGAACATATACTTACAGTTTCAGAAACAGCAAGGGTAAGATATATCAGAGAACATACAGAGGCATATCACTTTATGATTTCCTTAATTCAACTGACATAGGCCTTAAAACGAGCGCAGATAAAGTTGTAATTACTACAACCGATGGTAAGAAAAAGACATTCACCTTATCAGAAATAAGAAAAGGATATATGAATTCCAAGACAGGAAAGAAAAATCTTCCGGTTATACTGGCATACGGTTCGGCTCCAGCAAAGAACAAGGAGTCGGGAAAACCGCTGGTTACAAGCAAAAAGAGCAAAGGCTACAGCTCAAAATACGGAAATGACGGCGGTCCTATCAGACTTGTTATCGGACAGACTTCAAAGAAGAATGTTAATCTGGGTAAGTGCCTGAGCAGAGTCAAGTCAATAGAGGTTACATCTTCAGAGTCTGTAAGCTGGAATCATAGCTCAAGCGAAGTATTCAAGCAGTATCTTGATAATAAAGTGGCTGTTCAGGTAGTGGATAATGACAATAAGGAGCTGTTTGCAAAAGACTGCACAGTTAAAGAAATCGAGGCAATGACTTCGTTGATTGAAAAAGAAGATATTACAACAACAGCAGTAAACAGCTGGGAAGGAGTGAACTTCTGGAAATTCATAAAGCAGAATACGACAGGAGTTACAGGGCTGGACGACCCTATAAGCATAACAGTAACAGCAAAGGATGGATACAGCGCTGAAATCAAGGCTAAATTCGGAATGGATGCCATAAAGAACGGTATTAAGGACGGAGAACGAAGAGTCCCTATTATACTTGCCTACGGTATGGACGGATATCCTCTGGCTGCAGGAGGCAAATCAACACCAAAGGGTCCCGGGTATGATTCCGTAGTAGGAAATGAAGGCGGACCAATCCGACTTGTTACACACAACAGTCAGGGCGCGTCCATTTCAGAAGTGACTCAGATTGTAATTAAAGTCGGAAACGGAAGCGTAATTGAAAATGACAATACGGAAAAAGACTTTAATATCTATGGAATGGATAAAACAAAGACGTTTGATATAAGAGGTCTTAAGAATTCAGGGGCAGCCTCAGGAGTAGTAGAGGGAACATATACATCAAGACAGGGCACAAGCCATGTGAGAGGCATCTATCTTGCAGAACTTCTTAATGCAAGCGGTATAACGGATGAAGCTGCAGTAATTGATATTATTACAACAGACGGTTATGCGCCGGAAGACTATAAAGGAATTACGCTCAAAGAAATAAAAGAGCAGAAATACCTTGTAGCTTATGATGAAAGCAGCGACGGCGGTAAAAGCTGGACTGCAATTAAAGATACATCAAAGGACGGTAAAACATCAGCAACTGTCAGACTGTACAGAAACTATGATGACGGCAGCGCAAGATATAACAGAATTGACTGTGTAAAAGGAGTTACAGTTAACACAGCGGCAAAGCTTTCAAGCTTTGCCGCTGTACCTCTAAAGGCAGAGGCTGCAAAGGAAAAAATTGAAATTATACCTGCTGACGGCTCTGAAGGAAACCTCCCTCTGGCAGGAATCCGCTCGGTATCTGCAGATAAAAACGGAGGTCTCTGGGTAGGAACCTATGGCGGCGGCGCAGCATACAGAGCATCTGATGCCGAGGCTTTTTCAAGATATAACAAGAACAGCACACCTGCACTTGAAACCACATTTGTATCGGCAATAGCAGCAGATGGCGACGGAGGTGTATGGCTGTCCCAGAATGCAAGCTATACAGATCCTGCAAACAACAGAGGCCTTATATATATGAAAGGCGGAAAGGCTGAATATTTTCTTGAAGCGGATAAGCCTGCAACTATTCCGAACAACTATGTTCAGGAAATTCAGATTGATAATGACGGAACTGTATGGATAGGATCCTTTGGCGGACTTACAAAATATCAGCCAAAGGAAAACAAATGGACTACTTATGACAAAAATGACGGTTTCCCTGCAATGTCTGTAGATAATATAACGTTAGACGGAAACGGTGGAGCATGGTGCGGATTTTACCCTGACGGCAAAGGAACGCAAGAAGATCCGTTTACAGGCGGATTTGCCTATATTGATGCATCAGGTAAAATAACAAAGTACAGCTACACTGCTGACTTTGACAAAGCTGCAGGCTCATCAAAGCTTGCACAGGTATGGATTCGTGACATTGCAATAGACAAAAATGGCGGAGCATGGATAGTGGCATCAGGGTCATATGCAAATATGGAAAACACAGGCGGTACAGTATGGTATGTTTCAGAGCCGGGAGCAGAGGCTGTTAAATATACAGGAGACAGACTTTTCGGCAAAGCTCTTGACGGAGCGACAAATGCCGAGGTCAGAATGGTTATGGCATCAGCAGACGGCAGTCTGTGGTTTGGAACATCAGCAGACGGAGTTCTGTATATCAAGAAACCTGCTGTCAGAAACGGAAAAATGACAGTTACGGCAGAGCTTAGCAGTGAAACAGGCATGTGGACCGAAAAAAGCATGAACAATGTCTACAGTCTTGATAAAATAGGCGATAAGATATATATAGGAACAAGCGCAGGACTTGCTGTTGTGGATTTCCCCGAATATATCAGCAGCATGCTTGAACAGAAGATAAAGATTACAGCCGGAAAGGCCTCAAAGAAGACTGTAAAACTAAACTGGAACAAGGTAAAAACAGCAGATGGTTATGATGTTTACAGGGCCTCAAAAAAATCAGGCAGATATATTAAGGTTAAGAGTGTTTCGTCAAATACATGTACTGATAAAAAGCTTAAAAGAGGTAAAACCTGTTACTATAAAGTGAGAGCCTACAGCAAAGTGAACGGCAAAAAGCTTTATGGTGGATTTTCAGCGGTAAAGAAAATAACAGTTAAATAAATCAAGGGTATAAACCTGAAACATCAGGGACCGGAGAACTGACAGCAGCGGGACATATCAATATTTCATACAGCTTTCAGCAGCTGCGCAGTGGGCATGCCTGCATAACGCTGTTTAAAGCACTGTCCGTTCTGGATTTTGAAAATGAGTTTGAGATTTTTTGTTTTTATGCTCAAAAATGCAAAGCTGTATCGAACAAACCTGCAGGTACAGGTGAGAGGGACGGACAAAAAAGTGAAATATATAATTGTTAGGATTAAAAATTCGTGATATCATAAGCATGTGTGTGATGGTGGTTTTTTGAAAGAGGAATTGTTTGGTGGTGGTAACTTAACAATACATCATAATTTCAAAAACCGCCATTCTTTTTTGAAAAATATTTAGAGCGGCATACTGGCTATCGCGCCGGCAATTTAGTACAATTAATGATAAAAATAAGTAAAAGGAACAGAGATTATGATAACAGACAGACTATTTGAAATGCAGGATACAGGCTACAGAGATTTTCAGAGCCGTCTTATGCCGGATATACCAAAGGAGAAGGTTATAGGGGTCAGAACTCCGGCGCTGCGAAAGCTGGCAAAGGAGCTTGCAGGCACAGAGGAAGCCGCCGCCTTTATATCACAGCTTCCGCATAAATACTATGAAGAGGACAACCTTCACGCTTTTTTAGTGTGCGAGATTAAGGAGTACTCCGGCTGTATGGCTGAAGTTGAGCGGTTCCTCCCGTATATAAACAACTGGGCGACCTGCGACTGCTTTGCGCCCAGGGTATTTAAGAAGCACAGAGCAGAGGTATATGAGAAGATAAAGCAGTGGCTCAAGTCTTCTGAAACCTATATCGTTCGCTTCGGAATAGTCACTCTTATGGATTACCTCAAAACAGATTTTGAGGAGCAGATGCTTTCACTTGTAGCAGATGTACGGTCGGAGGAATACTATATAAATATGGCGGTAGCATGGTATTTCAGCATGGCGCTGGTATGGCAGTATGATGCGGCGCTGCCGTATCTGCTGGAAGAAAGACTGGATAAGTGGACACACAATAAATCAATACAAAAGGCAATAGAGAGCAGGCAGATTGACGATAAAACAAAGGAATATCTTCGAACAATGAAAAGGAGATGAGAGGTTTATGAAATGGATTTTAGGTATACTGATAATACTGTTTGCAGCCTACTGGACTGTTGCATATTTTCTGTTCAGATATGCCTGCGCCAGAAAAAAACGACCTGATGAGGCTCACCCTGCAGAAGCTTATCCTGCTCTCAAAAAATATGAGGAGCAGGTGCTTTCGGGAATTGCGTGGTTCAAATCAAAGGAGCCGGAAGTAATCTCACTGCTTTCCTATGACGGACTTAAACTCACCGCCTACTATATTGAGCACCCGGTGCCAAAGGGAACTATAATTTTAATGCACGGTTACGGCTCCCTTTACAGCCTTGATTTCGGCTGCATATATGAGTACTACTATAATCTGGGCTATTCTCTGCTGGCAGCAAATCAGAGGGCTCACGGCGACAGCGAGGGCAGATATATATACTTTGGAACAAGAGAAAGATACGATTGTCAGAAATGGGCGCAGTATATTGCGTCAAGAATACCGCCGGATCAGCCGATATTTCTTGACGGGCTTTCGATGGGAACCACAACTGTACTGATGGCGTCGGGGCTTGAACTTCCGCCCAATGTGAAGGGTATAATTGCAGACTGCGGGTTTACTTCTCCATGGGAGGAATTCTGCGAGGTGTTAAAACGGGCAAAGGTACCTGCAAGACCGCTGCTTGACAGTGTGAACCTGTGGGCAAAGATATGTATAGGTTTTGATTTCAGAGAATATTCAACCCTTGAGGCTATGAAAGTAAATAAATTGCCGGTACTGTTTGTTCACGGTGAAGCAGACCGCTTCGTACCGCCAAGGTTTACCTATGAGAACTACAAGGCATGCAGAGCCGAAAAATATCTGGTGACGGTACCGGAGGCTTATCACGGTATGAGCTTTCTGACGGATACAGCCAAGTGCAGGAAAGCGATTGAAGAATTTTTAGATAAATACGGCAAAACGGAGTAGAACAGGCCTGCTCCGTTTTGCATAATACATTATTTGAATTCTTTTGTGCTTATAGCATAGACTTCTTTCATATCATTTATTTTCAGCAGCTTATCTTTGGTTGCTGTAATTGCAAAGCCGTGGATTTTAAGACTGTTCTTTTCGACATAGTCTATAGCCGGGTCAAGTACATTTGTCAGATCTTCTATTGATGACAGTACGGATACTGAACGTTTGTTATCTCTCATATATCTAAGCATACTTAGAAAATGCTGCTTTGCGAATTCCTCGTCGGCAAGCTCATCTTCATTGTCAAGTCCTGTAAACAGGTTTGGATATTCGTCCAAACCGGCATCCTCACGACCAAACCACGGGTTGCATACAAATCCAAGGTAAGGCAGGCCCAGACTCATTTCATCCTCATAATAATCACTTTTCGGAATAAATACGCCGCACCATACATTGCCAAGGCTTTTGTCATTTATAAAGAGGATAAAGTCTTTATAGTTCATAATCCTGTCAAGAGTCACATATGCCAGATAAGTATCGTCGTCCCTGAGTGAACTGAGCATAAGGTCTGCCGACTCCTTATTCATAGAAATGTACTGCTGGGAAAGCCTTTCATCCTCTGTGAGACTGTTGTAAAGCTCTTTGAGCGAAGAGACCTTTTTTCCGTCAGTCTGCCACCACCCGAAGTCGCAGGATTGTGGCGGGGTCAGTGTGTTCGTGTCGTAAAGCACCAATTTGTTTCTTGTAATTTTGCCGGAAACATTGGTGAGGTTTCCGGTCCATGAAACTGTCTGATTTATCTGTATGTCGTAGCTGCCGTAGCCGTTTTTCTCAACTGCTACATCATCTCTGAAATATCCCGGAAGTGCAAGCTCTGAAAAAATGCTGAAATCTGTGCTTATCTGATTAATACTGTTACAATAAACAAGCTCGTCATGTGAAATTGCTTCCTTTGCGGGATTGTAATAGAAGCAGGAAACGATATTCGGCAGTGCAAAGACTATGAAGAGGATAACGACCACCGCTGCGGCAGCGGATACAACTCCTGCCTTTACAAATTTTCTGTTTATGCTTCTGTTTGTTTTTTTTGTGAAATCTGCTTCTCCGAAATCTGTATCGTCTGTTAAATTGAAAGCTGCTGCTTCGTCTTTTTCAAACAGGTACTCTGATATGGCCTCCTGCCGTTCGATATCGTATTCTATCTGCTTCTGCTGCTGCTCCGGCAGCTCGTTTTTTTTATATAACTCTATAAGCTCGTTATATTTCATAACCGTCCTCCTTGAGATATTTTTTCAGCTCCTGTTTTGCTCTGTGGCTCAGTACTCTGGCATTGTCATAGGACATTCCCAGAAATTTTGCTGCCGACTTAAGTGTAAAGCCGCTGAAATACTGGAGCTGCAGTATTTCACGCCTGCGCAGATCAAGCCTTGACAGAGCTTTAAATACAGCCTTTGACTGTTCCTCAGAGATTAAATGTTCAGCAATATCCGAAACAGAGTCGCTTAAGACCTGCAGATTGTCATCATAGTTTTCTCTGCTTTTTCTTTTGAGTTCATTAAGACACAGATTTCTTGCCACTGTGTAAAGCCACGCTCTCATATTTGTATGCTCGGAGCTAAGAGCAAGGATTGCTTTGCAGAAGCTCTCCTGCATCAGATCCTCTGCCAGCTGCGCGTCTTTGCAGAGGGAATAAAGATACAGGTAGATTTCCCTTGCATACGCATTGTAAAGCTCGGATAGTATTCTGTTGTCCAAGGTATCTCCTTCCCTTCTGCAGGCTGCAGCCCGTTGTTTTGTATACATAAGTATAACAAAAACAGCGCGGAAAGGTTACACATATTTTTCTGAAAATTATTTGCTAGTGTAAGCCGGCTTCAGATGGTATACTTTCTTTGTAGCGAAATCTGTCGAAAATCTGTCACCTTATCAGAGGTAAGGATATCTATATAAATGGACATACATCAGGAGGATAATTTATGCGAAATAAAGATAAACGAAACGGACTCAAAATCACAGTAGTAATATTCTATATAATCTATATACTTGCGGCGATGTTTGCAGCGGTATCAGTTACAGTGGTTGATGCATTGCCCGGTAAATACATATGCGCAGGCTGCGGCGCTATAGTTGTGCTCAGCGTGATTATGGGAATACTTTCTCTGGGCAGAAAAAGAAAAAAGGGTGTGAGGATAACCGGTCTTGTGCTGAGCATCCTGTTTGCGGCTGCATATGTGACAGGTGGCATATATATGCTTCAGGCCGGCAGCTTTTTTAATCAGATAAGCGATAACGGCAAGGACCTGTCGGAATACTGCGTTGTAGTTAATGCGGACAGCGCAATGGAAAAGCAGGAGGATCTGCAGGGCAAGGATATATATATAACCAGCGAGTTAAACAGCGAGTATCTTGATGCTCAGAAGATGCTTACAGACGAGATGAAAGAGCCGGGAGTAAGCTTTAATTATGAGTACAGCACCGATACGGACAAGCTGATGGGTGGGCTTCTGGATAAATCCTATGAAGCAATATTCTTATCAAAGGGCATAATGGACGTTTATAGTGATACTCACGCAGGCTTCGAGGACAGAACCAGAATAATTTACAGCGTGTATGTGGAAAAAGAAACAGCCTCGCAGGCGAAAGCTGTAGATGTTACAAAGGAGCCTTTCAATATTTACATAACCGGTCTTGACACTACAGGCACTATTGATGTGCTGTCAAGATCAGATGTGAATATGCTTGTAAGTGTTAATCCCAAGACAAAGAAAATACTGCTGACATCAATTCCGAGAGACTATTATGTGAAGCTCCACACATATCAGCAGATGGACAAGCTGACTCATACAGGCATATACAGCGCAGATGAAACTGTGGCTACGGCAGAGGATCTTCTGGGCTGTGATATCAATTACTACTATAAATGCAATTTCACAACCGTTACAAATCTGGTCGATGCCATAGGCGGAGTTGATGTAAACTCTGATTTTACCTTTGTAACCCACGGCAGACAGAATGAGGGCTTTTATTTCACAGCCGGACAAAACCATCTTAACGGCGCTTCGGCTCTTGCCTTTGCACGAGAGAGAAAATCATTTTCCGACGGTGACAGACAGCGTATCAGAAATCAGCAGATAGTGCTTGCGGCGGTGCTTGACAAGGTTACCTCAAGCTCAACGCTGCTTACTAAGTACAGCTCAATACTCAGCAGCCTTTCCAGCTATATTGAAACAAATATGAGTGATACAGATATTAAAGCGATTGTGAAGATGCAGCTTGATGATATGGCTAAGTGGGATATTAAAAAGATAAGCCTTGACGGAGAGGGCAGTTCGCAGCCGTGCTACTCTGCAGGCAATGCCTATGCTTCTGTAATTATGCCGGACGAAAGCAGTATCGAAAAGGCTAAGGAGGAAATTGCGAGAATATTTGCGGGGATAGAATAGGGAAGGAATATCTGTGCAGGGATATAATAACTTTTGCAGTGCTTTTAAAGAGAGCGCTGCAGGCTCACCAAAGACCATATTAAAGACGGCTTATCAGGCAGGAATGATACATAACGAACAGGTATGGTTAAAGGCTTTTTCTGCAAGAAATAATGTGGCGCACGCATATAACCATAAGATTGCAGTTGAAATTGTAAATCAGTGCAAGAATGAGTTTTATGATATGTTCAGAGAGCTCAAAGAAGAAATTGAAAAATGGAGATAATATTAAAGGCATATACATTTACTTTGTGGTATATGCCTTCTTACTGAAAATTATATATACTGTTAACCCTCTGGATCCGTCAAAGCCTGCAGACCTTGAATTCAATTCATTAGGCGCAGTTTTTGCCGCAGCCGCCATAAGCTTTGCCACTGACATGGCGGCATCTTTTTCAATATCTGTACCAAGATATATCATAGTGTTCTCCTTTACATATAAATTCTTCAGACAAATTATATCTCAATCCTTTGATAATGACAAATAATATTATATAATTATAACAAAGCGAGCGGAGGTATATATGGACAGCAGCAGAATTTATGTAACCGGCTTTATAGGAAGCCGCAGGAAACAGCTGGCGCGGGAGCTGGCAGAGAAATATGGCTATGAATATATTGATATTGATAAGCTTATAGAGGATTCTGACGGCAGGAGCATCAGAAAAATATGTATGATGGACGGAGAGCACGGCTACAGAAACAAGGAATACGAAGCGCTTAAAAGTCTTGAAGCCAAATCAGAATTTGTCGCTGCCTGCAGTGACGGTATCGCGCTTGACGATATGTGCGCTGATATTCTGAAGCAGGGCAGAGTATACATAGCAGATGAGGATCTTGGTATTGAGCAGCTCTGGGAGCAGACGCTTTCAGATAAAGAAATACCGTACGCTTTTCTTATGGACAGAGATTATGACAGGTTTTGCAGTCTGTACGAAATGCGAAAGCATATATATCAGGACATCAGGGAGGGAAATCAAATGAAAGAACCGGTATTGATAATAATGGCGGCCGGAATGGGTTCAAGATACGGCGGCCTCAAGCAGATGGACAAAATAACGGAGCAGGGAGAGATTATTCTTGACTTTTCCCTGTATGACGCATATATGGCAGGCTTCAAAAAAGCCGTTATAGTTATCAAAGAGGAAATGCAGGAGGACTTCGAACAACTGATTAAAGGCAGAGCTGATAAGTATATGGATATTGAATATGCCTATCAGAGCCTTGAAGATATCCCAAAGGGATTTGAAATTCCTGCGGACAGAGTAAAGCCGTGGGGAACAGGCCACGCTGTGCTTGCGGCAAGAAACATAGTTGACGGGCCGTTTGCAGTAATCAATGCAGATGACTTTTACGGTGCAGGGGCATTCCTTGCCATTTATGAATTTCTGGAGCAGGCGGAAGATGATTATTGTATGGTGGCATACAAGGTCGAAAACACTCTTTCCGAAAGCGGCTATGTTTCAAGAGGTGTCTGTGATGTTGACAGCGGAGGATATCTTGCGGATATCAATGAGAGAACAAAGATAATGTGGCACGGAGAGGATATAGCCTATGAGGAGGGAGAGCGCCTTGTTTATGTTGACAAGGGAACCCCTGTATCTATGAACTTCTGGGGATTTACTGCAGATTTTATGAAGCAGCTGGAAAAAAGATTTCCTGAGTTTCTGAAACAGACTTTAGAAAGCAACCCGCAAAAGAGTGAATACTTCCTGCCGGGCGTGGTGGATGAAGTCATATCAGAGGGCATTGCAAAAGTAAAGATTTTGAGCTCTGCTGACAAATGGTACGGTGTGACATACAAAGAGGATAAGGAGAGCGTTACAGCTGCGCTGCAGTCAATGAAAGACAAAGGGATTTATCCTGATAAACTGTGGAAATAGAGGCAGGATGCATATTTTGTTCACATAATAAAGTTGATGTTTATGTATAGCAATGGTATACTATATATACTGCAAAGCCTTCTACCTTATTCTTTTGTATAGAGAACAGGTAGGAAAAACATGAACAAAAACAATAAAATATTGTATCCATTCAGCACACAGCTTATGTTTGCCAAGGTAATGGAAGACAAGGAACTGTGCAGGGATATGCTTGGCATAATATTCCCTGACAGAAAAGTAAAGGACATAATAATCCATAAACGGGAGATTTCCGTTTCAGAGGCTACTGTCATAACCGGAATGGAATCAAAGTCGATAAGACTTGATGTACTTTTTGAAGATGATGGGGGCTGGTACGATATTGAAATGCAGGTGGAAAACAGGGAGAACCTTCCGAAGCGCAGCCGTTACTACGGCGCTGCGATTGATGTAAACAAACTTAAAAAAGGAAGGGATTACAACGAACTGATGCCATCATATATCATATTTATTTGTATGTATGATGAAATGAAGATTGATGAGCCTGTTTACTCATTCAGAATGTTTGATGAGAAGTACGGTATACCGCTTAATGACGAGAGGTATACGATTATCCTGAACGCCAGCTGCAGTGCGGGGAAGGTGCCTGAAAGGTTCAGAGCCTTGTTTAAATATCTTAATAAAGGTGAAGTTGCAGGAGAAGATGACTTCATCGAAAAGATAGATGCAAGGGTCAGAGAGTTTCAGGACGATGAGGAGATAAAGCGTATGATGTCGGTTGAAGATGAGATGAGGCTCGCGTACGAAAAGAAATATGAAAAGAAACTGGAACAGGGCAGAAAGCAAATTCTTGAGCAAGGAATTGAACAGGGTATTGAACTTAAAGCGCAGGAAATGGCCAGGGCATTAAAAGACAGAGGTGTTTCTATAGAAATTATTGCTGAAACCTCAGGACTTTCCAGAGAAGAGATCGATAAGTTATAGTATGATTTTATGAGAGAATAAGGCCGAATGATAATTAAAGGTTATATGATATTCTGACCGAAGTAAGGACGACGGAATTAAGCAGCATACCGTTTCCTTTGAGAGATAACGAATAGTGTTTGTATGAAGAGCAGTGTGTGCAGGTTGCATATGCTGCTTTCTTATTAAACTTTTGCCCGCATAACTCTTGACACCCCCATTACTTTTTTAGTAAAATGAATAGTAATCGAATATTGGCTGTGATGGAACCAGTAAGCTTGCGTAATACCCTTACAGAGAGATGCTCATATGCTGAGAGAGCACCGGTGAAGCAGGACTGAATATCACTCCGGAGCCTGTTGTACTAATGAGAGACATATTTTCAAATATGTAACTAGGGTGGTACCGCGGTTTTGTAAAATCGTCCCTAATTCACTTTTGTGAGTTGGGGATTTTTTATATCCCCAAACAACTAAAACAGAAAGGGTAATGAAACAAATGTTTAAAAACTTATCAGAAAAACCTATAGCCGAGGTTCAGAAAGAACAGGTAGCTAAATGGAAAGAAGAAGATCTTCTGGGCAAATGTATATCAACAAGAGAGGGTATGCCGGCGTTTAACTTCTACGAAGGCCCTCCTACAGCCAACGGCAAACCGGGCATACATCATGTAATGGCGAGAACCCTCAAGGACTCCGTAAACCGTTACAAGACAATGCAGGGCTATCAGGTTCACCGTAAGGCAGGCTGGGACACTCACGGACTGCCGGTTGAAATCGAAGTCGAAAAGCAGCTCAAAATGTCCGGCAAGCAGGACATCGAAAAATACGGCATCAAAGAATTCAACGAGAAATGCAGAGAGTCTGTATTCACATACACAGACATGTGGGAGCAGATGAGTGACCGTATGGCATATATGGCCGATATGGAGAACCCGTATATCACACTGGACAACAACTATATCGAAACAGGCTGGTGGATTATCAAGGAATTCTTTAAGGCAGGTCTTGTATATGAAGGCCACAAGATACTTCCGTTCTGCCCGAGATGCGGAACAGGTCTTGCATCACACGAGGTTGCGCAGGGCTACAAGGAAGTCAAGACAACAACTATCACAGCAAAATTCAAAAGAAAAGACGCAGACGAATACTTCCTTGCGTGGACAACTACCCCTTGGACACTGGCGGCAAACGTGGCGCTTACAGTAGGACCTGACTACGATTACCTCAAGGTTAAGATGACTGCAGGCGATGAAGAGGGCAGCGTATTTTATGTAGGCAAGAGCCTTGCAGACAAGGTGCTGGGCGAGGGCAACTACGAGGTCCTCGAAGAAATGAAAGGCAGCGACCTTGAATATATAGAATACGAACAGCTTATGCCGTTTGTAAAGGCTGACAAAAAAGCGTTCTTCGTTACATGTATGGACTATGTAACCACAGAAGACGGTACAGGTATCGTTCATACCGCTCCGGCTTTTGGTGAAGACGACTACCAGTGCGGCAGGAAATACAATCTGCCGGTATTAAACCCTGTAAACGAGCAGGGACTCTACACTGCAACTCCATGGGAGGGCAGATTTGTAATGGAAGACGGCCTCGATGTTGAAATCATCAAATGGCTGGCAGCCGAAAACAAAATCTTCGCAAAAGCAAAGGTTGAGCACAACTATCCTCACTGCTGGAGATGCGGTACACCGCTTATCTACTATGCGAAGCCAAGCTGGTACATCGAAATGAGCAGGCTCAAGGAGCAGCTGGTTGAGGCTAACAACAAAGTCAACTGGTATCCTGATTATGTAGGAGAGAAGAGATTCGGCAACTGGATTGCAGACGTAAAAGACTGGGCAATCTCAAGAAACAGATACTGGGGAACCCCTATTCCTATCTGGAGATGCGAATGCGGACACCTTGAATGTATAGGCTCAAGAGCAGAGCTGGCTGAAAAATCAATAGAAGACATAGACGAGAGCATAGAGCTTCACAGACCGTATGTTGATGACGTTCATATCAAATGCCCTCACTGCGGCAAGGAAATGACAAGAATACCTGAGGTTATGGACTGCTGGTTTGACTCGGGAGCTATGCCGTTTGCACAGCAGCACTATCCGTTTGAGAACTCCGAGAACTTTGACACAGAGCTGTTCCCTGCAGACTTTATCTGCGAGGGTATAGACCAGACAAGAGGCTGGTTCTACTCGCTGCTTGCAATTTCAGTATTCATTAAAGGACAGGCTCCGTACAGAAACGTACTGGTAAACGACCTTATACTCGACAAAAACGGCAAGAAGATGAGCAAGCACGTGGGCAACACCGTAAATCCGTTTGAAATGCTTGACAAATACGGCGCAGACGCAACCAGATGGTATCTGCTTCACACCTCACCTGCATGGTCACCGACCAAGTTTGACGAGGACGGCCTTATAGAGATCACAAGCAAATTCTTCGGAACACTCAGGAATGTATATAACTTCTTCGTACTTTATTCAAATCAGGACAACATAGATATCGGCAAGGTATTTGTTGACTACAGAAAACGCCCTGAGCTTGACAGATGGATACTCTCCAAGTACAACAGACTCATCGATGATGTTACAGAGGAAATGAACAGATACGATCACATGAAGACTGTAAGAAAGATACAGAACTTCGTGGTTGAGGACCTGTCAAACTGGTACATCAGAAGAGCCAGAAGAAGATTCTGGGCAGAAGAGCTTACAGAGGACAAAAAGAGCGTATACGCTACAACATACGAAATTCTCGTAGGCGTTGCGCAGCTTATGGCTCCGTTTGCACCGTTTATCTCAGACGAGATTTATACAGACCTTACAGGCGCCGAATCAGTTCACCTGAGCTTCTTCCCTAAATCAGACGCAGACCTGATCGACGAAAAGGTAGAGGAAAGAATGGACCTTGTAAGGGATATGGTTGCGCTGGGCAGAGGTATCCGTGAAAAAGAAAGAATTAAAGTAAGACAGCCGCTTAACGAAATCCTTGTAGACGGCAAATATGAAGCCCTTATAGAGGACCTTGTACCTCTCATTATGGAGGAACTCAATGTCAGGGACGTTAAGTTTGAAAAACAGCTTGATAAATACATGAACTACTCACTGAAGCCTAACTTCAAGGTTGCTGGACCTGTTCTGGGCAAAAACATCAAGGCATTCGGAGCAGCCCTTGCAGCTGCAGATGCGGCAGCAGTTGTAGCAGAGCTTGAAGCCGGCGGCAAATGCGTTCTCAAAGTCGGTGATGATGATATGAAGATTGAAAAGGACTTTGT
>CAKQOW010000048.1 GCA_934256595.1 uncultured Clostridia bacterium | reverse complement strand
AAAAATGATGCAAAACACAGGGACAGTTACAGGCTGGCTCTATTTGTGTTTTTTGCGACCGGCAGCATACGCAGACAATAGATATTGAAATTTCAATATCTACCCTTGCTGCAAGAAAAAAGGGCATGTCGCCATTAGATTTTACCCTAATGCGACAGCCCCTGAATTCTGGCGGAGGACACGGGACTCGAACCCGCGGGGCTGTTACACCTTACTCGCTTTCCAGGCGAGCTCCTTAGCCACTCGGTCAATCCTCCATGACTCATTTAATTTACCATAGACCGGTGGATTTTGCAAGAAGTTTTCACCTAAAACCCACAATAATAATGTATAATTGATGCAGCAGAAACAGGAAACCAAATGATACGCAATATGTGGTAGTATATAGACATATAGAAAATACCGGAGCAATGTATGAAAAAAGCAATAAAAATAATACTGATAATACTTGCCGTATGTATCGCAGTAACTGCGGCGGCGGGAGTCGTAATCTACAGAATAGCCATAGCATCTGACGGCAACAGAGACTTTGTTTTTTCTGCCGAAGAAAACCGGATGGACTTTGAAATAGAGGATAAAAGTCTGGATTTTAAACAGGTGGAGCTTGACTATGAGCAGACCGATATAACCTCGTATGACGGACTTAAGCTGCATGGCTATATGGTCAGGCAAAGCTCTGATGTGTGGGTGATTGCGCTGCATGGTTATGATGACAGCGGCAGGAGTATGGCTCCGCTTATCGGCGGGTTTTATGCCAGAGGCTACAATCTGCTGCTGCCCGATATGAGAGGTCAGGGCAAAAGCGAGGGGAATTACATAGGAATGGGCTGGCACGACAGGCTTGATGTACTTTCGTGGATTGACCGGCTCAATGAAGAATACGAAAACCCGGAGATAATAATTTACGGAGCGTCTATGGGTGGTGCTACGGCTATGATGGTATCGGGAGAGAAGCTGCCGTCAAATGTCAGATGCATTATAGAGGACTGCGGATATGCCTCGGTAAGAGATGAAGTTGAATATGAGGGCAAAGCTCTGCTCCATATGCCGTATTATCCATTTGTCTGGGCGGCAGATATAGTGACGAGAATATGCGCAGGCTACAGCTTTGAAGAGGCTTCGGCGCTGGAGCAGGTAAAAAAATCAGAGACTCCGATTCTTTTTATACACGGAGAGGCCGATACCTTCGTGCCTGTCGAAAATGTATACAGGGTGTATGAAGCGGCCGCTTGTGAAAAACAGCTTCTGGTGGTTCCGGGAGCCCAGCACGCATCGTCTATGCTCAAAGATTACAGGCTGTACTGGAAAACCGTATACAGCTTCATAGACAAATATATCGAGTAGAGCAAAAGAGCCTTTTAGGCTCTTTTGTCACAGAAACTGCTTCATCTGGTCGATATTGTTCTGCTCGGTATCAAGCAGCTTGTTTGCGAGATTGTGAATATCCCTGCTGTCTCCGTCATAGGAGCCCAGCTTTCTCATAATCTTTATGGCTCCCATAGTGTTTCCCTGTATCATCATTTCTGCAATCTTTGAATCCGAACCGTCTGCCATAGTCTTAAAAACAGTTGACATATCCGAGCCTATCTTAGCCATTTTGTCAACATGGACAGGCTGGTGCCCAAGCTGCCTTATGGCTTTGTCTGCGGCTCCGTAGATTTTGCCGTACTCTCTGCGCTGATCCTCAAGCGCGGTTTTGAGCCTGTCATCGGAAACCCTGTCGAGAATGTGAGTTATGCCGTGGATACCCATTTCGACATTCTGCCTGATATAGTTAAGCATTTCAACATTGTTAATCATTTAATCACCCCTGTTAATTAATGTTTTCTTTTCACGTCAAAATATGAGTGTAAAACATTGGCAGCCTGTGATAAAATGAAAATATAAATCTGAAAGGACATTAAAAATGATAGATACAGTTTTATTTGATTTTGACGGAACACTTATGGACACTACAGATGTTATAGTCGGCTCGTGGCAGCATACCTTTGTGACGCTGACCGGAAGAGAGGGAGAGCTTGAGAAAATTTACAGGACCTTTGGAGAAATACTGAGAGACAGTATGGTAAAAATGTTTCCCGACAGCGATCCCGACGAGGCTGTTGAGATATACAGAAGCTATCACAGAAACAATTTCGGAGAGAGAATTAAAGTTTTTCCGGGAATGAAAGAGCTGCTTGCAGAGCTTAAATCAAGAGGCATTAAAACAGCGGTGGTTACCTCAAGAGCAGGAGTAACTACGATAGAGGGACTTGAAAGCTACGGGCTTTCGGAGTACTTTGACGCCCTTGTTACCTGTGACGATACGGACAGACACAAGCCTGATCCCGAGCCTGTGAACATAGCCCTCAAAAAACTTGCATCAAAGCCCGAAAACGCTTTAATGATAGGCGACAGTATGTATGACATTATGTGCGCCAGAAACGCAGGGGTCAAATCGGTGCTGGTAGGCTGGCAGCTTGCAGTCACTCCGGAAGAGATAAACGGAGAGACAGGCCCTGATTATACCGTTGAAACAGCAGAGGAAATACTTAATCTTATTTAGGTGAGAATATGCTTAATATATATTATGCAAGAGAAAGCACAGACAAAGAAAAATTCATATTTGAAAATACAGCGCCCGGTTCATTTGTCATAGTGCCCGACCAGTATACTCTGGAGGCGGAGCGCAAGGCATTTAAACATATGAATGTCAAAGGACTTCCTGACATCGAAATCCTCGGATTTTCAAGGCTGGGTGACAAGGTTCTCAATGCCGCAGGCAGAGACGGGAGAGTTCTCATAGACAAATACGGCAGGCAGATGCTTCTGACCGGCATCATACTCAGACAGAAGGAGAACCTTGAGATATACAGAGGCTTTGAAGAAAAGAACTCATTTGTTGAAATGGTCAACAACTTCATATCCGAAATTAAGCAGTACGGTATGAACTGTGAGGGACTTGAAGCCATTGCAGAGGGGCTTGACGAGGACAGTCTGCTGCGCAAAAAACTAAAGGACATATGCTGCATATTCAGGGAGTATGAGAGCGCCATTGAGGGCAGATATACAGACAGCGAGGACTACATAGACACTATAGTAAGCAGGATATCAAAAGCCGGATTTATAGCGAACAAAGACATATGGATATACGGCTTTGACTGCTTCACTCCAAAGAATCTGGATATAATCGGGGAGCTTATCAGAAATGCCGGGGACGTCAATATTGTAATGACCTATGATGACAGCGGCAATGACGCGCAGATTTTTGAACTGACAGGCGCGGTTATCGCGCAGCTTGAAAAGCTTGCTTTTGATATGGGTAAAGACTTATCGGTAAAACCTATAGACGGATATCAGAAAAAAAGAAGCGCGGCCCTTGAGCACCTCGAAAAGCAGCTTTACAGTCTGCCGGCAGAGCCTGCGGAGGATTGCGGCGGTATAACCCTTGTTCACGCGGCAGGTGTGTATCAGGAGGCGGAAACCGCAGCGCTGTATATTATGGAGCTGGTCAGAGATAAGGGTCTTAAATACAGAGATATTGCAGTAATCTGCAACAGTATGGACAAAACAGCTCCGGTGCTTGCAAGGGTGTTTGAAAGGTATGATATTCCTGTATTTATAGACGTTAAAAGAAAAATAGTATCCAGCGCCGCCGTTATATTCATACTGACGGTTATGGAAATAATCGTTTCGGGCTATGAGTCCTCAAGGATTTTCAGGGTACTCAAAAGCGGCTTTACGGATTTTACGGAAGATGAAATAGAGGAGCTTGAAAACTATTGTCTTAAATACAGAATAACCGGCTCAGGCTGGAAAAAGGAGTTTACCAAGAGGCAAAAAGAATATTCAGAGGAAAAGCTGGCGGCTCTTAACGACATCAGAAGCAGGATTATACAGATGCTGTCAGGCTTTGACGAAAGCCTCAAAAAATCTCATACGGCGGGAGAAAAAATAAAGGCGCTGTACAGCTTTCTTACAGATGTGTGCAATATGCCGCAGAAGATAGAAGCAGCGGCTTTGCGGCAGGCAGAGGCAGGCTTTATAGAGGAGGCGCAGGAAAGCGCGCAGATATGGAACATTGCGGCAGGGCTTATGGAGCAGCTTAATGACCTTATAGGTGATGAGGAATACAGCACAAGGGACATAGAAAGACTTCTCAGAGCAGGCTTTGAGGATCTGGAAACAGGCGTGCTCCCTCCTGTATGCGACGGTATTTCGGCAGGTACGGCCCAGCGAAGCAGACTGGGAGATATCAAAGCCCTGCTTGTAATCGGAGCCGATGAGGGAGTATTCCCTAAAGGAGCTTCCGATGAGGGGCTTTTAAGTGACGATGAGCTAGAGCTGCTGGAGTCAAAGGATATACATATAGGCAGACTGGGCAGGGTGAAAACGCAGGAGGAGACGCTGGGAATTTACAGAAGCCTTGCAGCTCCGTCAGAATACCTGTGGATAGGAACCGCAAGCACCGACAGCGGCGGACAGCAGCAGAAGCCATCACCTGTTATTGCCACTTTAAAGAGGATATTTCCGTCGCTTACCGAGGAGCTTGACGTTGTCAGCAGAGGCGAGGCATCGGAGCTTGTTGCGGGAGCAGAGGCATCTGTGCCGCATATGGCTGATGCGCTTCGCGCGGCTATGGACGGCGAGCCTGTAGATAATGTATGGAAGCAGGCTCTTGGCTGGTACAGAGAAAATGACAGAGAAACTCTTGACAGACTTGAAGAAGGACTGTTTTTTACAGTCAGGGACTACAGGCTGGAGCAGGAAAAAGCCCTGAAGCTTTACAAAAAAGAGGGCAGGGATTTGTCTCTTTCGCCGTCACGACTTGAAAAATACTGCAGATGTCCTTTTGCGCATTTTGTGGATTACGGACTGCGGCCGCAGGAGAGAAGAATATTTGAAATGGCAGGTCGTGAAATCGGAGATGTGTATCATGAGGTGCTGATGAAGCTCTCCGAAAAGCTTACAACCAAAGGAATTGATATTACCGATGAAAAATCCCTGTGGATGACGATAACATACGAAGAATATCAGACCCTTGTAAAAGAAATACTGGCAGAGGAAATAGCAGGCTACGGAGATGGAATTTTAGCTCATACGGGTGAAGAGGAATACCGTACTGCAAGGCTTGCGGAAATAGTGGAATACATCGGCTGGGTTTTAATATCCCACGTCAGAGCGGGCAGTATTAAAGAAGCGGCCTTTGAGGCGCCGTTTAAGAGAGGCAGCAGTATACCGCCGATAGAAATAGATGCAGGCGGAGAGAAAGTATATATCGAGGGTATTATTGACAGAATTGATATACTGCCTGACGGCAGCGTCAAGGTTATAGATTACAAATCCGGCAGTGAAAAATTCAGTGTCAAAGAGGCAAAGGCAGGCTGGAAGCTGCAGCTTATGCTCTATCTAAAGGCTGGGCTTGAATACGGCAGACAGCATCGTCAGCCGGCAGGTGTTTTTTACTTCCTTATCGAAAACCCGATGATTGATATGAGCAAAGAGAGCAGAGAGGATATGGGAAGCAGTCTTGAAAGTAAAATAGTAAATTCGTTCAGACTGGAGGGTGCAATTGTAAATGACCCTGTGGTAATAGAAAGCATCGCGGGCAAATTTAACGGCAGCTCAGGTATAGTCCAGTTAAAAACCTCTAAAAATGGAGTTTCAGGCTCCGGAAACGACCGGCTGTTTGAAAGAGATGAGTTTAAGGAGCTTTTAAACGATATCACAGACAGGGTAAAGGAAACCTGCGAGGGCATAGTTTCAGGAGATATAAAGGTTGCGCCTAAGCAGAAGGACATAAATATGAGCGCCTGCACCTACTGCAAATACAAAAACATATGCAGCTTTGACATAGCCTTTGCAGGCTGCAGATATGAGATGATTTAGTATTAAGGCAATATTAAAAACGACTTTGATTTGACTTTTGTCAGCTCAAGGTCGTTTTATTTGTTACGGATTATCATTTGTGGTGAAACTCTCTTGTGACATAGCAGGCTCTGCCGCGTTCTTTCGCCTCATAGAGAACCTCGTCTGTCTGCGCCATCAGAGTAGCTATATCAATGGAGCATGTAAAGCGGCAGGCGCCTATGCTGCAGCTTACTTTTGCATCAGTGTGTATGTCTGAAATCTTTTTAAGAAAATAGTCAAGCTTCTGCCGCATATCGTGCTCTGACAGAGGCTTTTCGATAATGGCCGCAAACTCGTCGCCGCCGACTCTGCCTATCGTACCGCTGTCGGAAAAAACACCGTGAAGGGCTGCTGAAACCTCTTTCAGAACCGTATCGCCTACGCTGTGGCCGTAGGTATCGTTGATAGCCTTGAAATGGTCCACGTCTATAAACAGGAACCAGCCCGAGGCTTCACTGCCCTCAAGCACTCTGTTGCAGTTATGGAGAAACAGTCTGCGGCCCATAGCGCCTGTAAGGAAGTCCATTTCTCTCCTGTACTCGCGGTATGCCATATACTTGTAGATGCAGATTAAAAGGATTACAGATATGAGGTTCAGGGACATAAGCGCAATAAGGAACTGTATCTGCAGATGCAGCATATCCTGACCTATTGTCTGCGAAACCGTTATGCTGTGCTGCTCAAGCATATACGTCGCCCGCTGAGAGAAATATATCGTTGCAAATACCGCCATACATAATATAGCAAGCTCAAAGGCAAGAAAAAACAGACTGGTGTTTTTTGATGTGTACGGATTATGTACCGACTGGTCGATGCACCGCTTCGTATTCTGGAGCATATGGCTGTGGTACAGCGCATACAGAAGCTCAATTATAACGGCGCAGAAAACAGCTATGGCTATTTCTCCGCCATTGATTTTAAAGGTGTCGGTATAGTCATAACCTGCTTCGGGAAAGAAAATCCCCATTGCAAGATAAACCCAGAACTCATACAGCTTGGTTGCAAAAACGGAAACGACTATTCTCCACAGGCGCTTGTGCCTGCTCTTTGAGGCCAGCATAAACGCCAGACCTATCAGAAGTCCGAAAAGAGTCCGCGAGCCTATGCTGAGCCAGATGCTGCCTGCGGGAAACCCGCTGAGAAACGGTGAAAAAACCATATCCGCAGCCATAACATATGAGGCTGAGGCCTTGTACATACTTGAAAGCCCGAAAACAAAGCCTGTTATTGCCGATTCGACAGGACCAAAAAGCGCCCCCCGCAATTATAACGGGGATATATGCTATAGTGACAGAAAGAGGCGGTATATGTATGTATCCTAAAAATGTAAAGGACATCAGCAGCTCGACTGCAATTAAAATCCAGAAAGCATAGCGTTCAAAGCTGGAATCGCCCCATATTTTTCTAAACAGTCTCATTATGGCTCCTTTCGTAAATATGTGTCACAGAATGTCTGAAATCAAATGTCATATAAAAACAATTATACTGCATACAGCCCTGAAAAACAACAGCAGAGAGGTTATGACTTTTTCTGACTATTCTTTAAACGCGGAATTTCAGAATCCTGTGTTAGTATTAGAGTAGAAAACAAACCACAGGAGAGACATTATGAAATCTTTTAAAAATAATATTCCGGGAATACTGGTGTGCCTTGCCATCGCTGTGCCGGCATGGGCTTTCGGAAGACTGGTTCCGGTTATAGGCGGCCCTGTGACAGCCATAGTCGCAGGTATGGTAATTGCGCTTTTTTGGAGTCCGGGAGAGAAATGCAGACCGGGCGTAAGCTTCGTGTCAAAGAAGATACTTCAGACAGCGGTTGTATTTCTGGGCTTTGGTCTTAACCTCAATGTGATTTTGAGCACCGGCAGACAGTCGCTTCCCATAATTCTGTGCACAATATCAATATCGCTTGTTATAGCTTTTGTGATGCACAAATGGGCAAAAATAGATTCAAACACAAGTATTCTGATTGGCGTGGGCTCGTCTATATGCGGCGGCTCTGCCATTGCGGCAACAGCTCCGGTGATAGGTGCGGACGATGATGATGTTGCGCAGGCCATATCGGTGATTTTTCTTTTTAACGTCATTGCGGCCCTTGTGTTTCCGGCCCTCGGACACGCCATAGGCTTTGATACCGCATCGGGAGAGGCTTTCGGTATATTTGCGGGAACTGCCGTAAACGATACATCGTCAGTTACCGCTGCGGCTTCCACATGGGACAGTATGTGGCATCTGGGAAATCAGACTCTCGACAAGGCGGTTACAGTCAAGCTGACAAGAACCCTTGCCATTATTCCGATAACGCTGGTGCTGGCGCTGGTTAATGCAGGCAAGGCGTCGGGTTCCGGCAGATTCAGCTTCAAAAGAGCATTCCCTATGTTCATATTATGGTTTATCTGCGCTTCCGCGGTTACCACAATATCGGTGCATTTCGGAGTTTCGGAAAGCTTTTTTGCGCCGCTCAAGGAGATAAGCAAGTTTCTGATAGTTATGGCCATGGCGGCCGTAGGCCTTGGCAGCAATGTGATTAAGCTTGTTAAAAGCGGTGGCAGGCCTCTGCTTCTGGGAGCCTGCTGCTGGGCGGGCATTACGGCTACGAGCCTTGTAATGCAGCATATTATGGGGCTGTGGTAAATACAGCAGATAAAGAAAAAGAGCAACTCAAGCCTGAATTACTCTTTTTCGTTTCTTTTTCGGTATTGCTTTTGCGAAAATATATAACCCGATTTATCAGATAAACTGCACAGTAACTCCCGCAGGATCTTTGACGAAGAAAAACCTGACATCCGGCATAGGCGATATTACAGGCGTTGGATCAAATCCTGCCGCTGCAAGCTCATTTCGCTTTGCGTCTGTATCCTCTGCGTGAAAGCCTATTGACAGGTTGCTGTTTCCTGCGTTTTCTGCATATTTGTTTTCGATTATCTCAATGCAGGTATCAGTCCTGTCCTCGGCGAGAAAAATCAGATTCTTTCCCACAGGGCGCATATCCTGCATTACTTTGAGTCCTGCGAACTTCTCATAAAACTCAATTTCTTTTTCAAACTTATCTGTCTGAATTGTCACGTGCATCAGCTTCATAACTACCTCCCATTATATTATTCAATACCTGTTCTGTTTTCTCTTATCTTTGTTTTGATGCTGTCAAGAAGAGTCTTTACCTCATCATTCTGTGACAGATCGTAGACGATATCAAGAAAATACAGAGCAGACTCCATATCCTTGGATTGCAGATCATCGAGAGCATAGGCGTAGGCGCTGTTCAGAAGCGTTTTGTTAACTCCCAGAGGGAAGCCCATGTCATGAGCGTATTTGCGCACATCAAGCAGAGTCGGCATATAGAATTCCTCTCCCAGAAGCTGCTCAAGCACAGTCAGAGAAGCCGAGGCAGGCTTGTAGTCCGGGTTATATCTGAGAATAAGCACATAGCAGCCGGCAGCCTCCGCAAACCACTGCTTTTCTGTAAAGTAATATGCCAGATCCATATAGCACTGTAAAAGATCAGAGGTCTTGAACACGTTTGAAAAGGCATGAAGCGCCAGCAGTCCGTATTTGTCTATACTGCCGCTTTTCTTTTCGGCCTCCATATATCTCCATGTGTATTTCATTGCGATAGGATTCCATTTGATAGCCTTGCGGTAAAACGCAGAGCTCTCCTTGTATCTTTCGAGCTCAAACAATATATCGCCGCATAGGGTGTAGATGTCAGCAAAAGGAAAATCCGCATATTCAAGCTGCTTCTCAGGCTTGTAAAACTCCCTGTAGACTACCTCCTCCATAGGTTCGTTGAAATTATAGTATTCAGTGGAGCTGAAATCCACAGCTTCGGCGAGGGTATCCGCCATTTCCGCAAGCTGCCCTGAAATTTCCAGAGCCCTGTCAAAATCCTTTTCTGAAATTCTCTCCTGTATATCGTCAAGCATGGCGCAGGTACTGCTGTCGCTGCCTGTAAACCACCTGCTTATATCATATATTACACTGTTTAAATCCATTTAAGTTACCTCCGCCAGATAATTATATACTGTATTATGTATTTTTTCAATGACAGCCATCATAAAAAACTGGAAAACCCAAGTGAAATATAGTATAATACTATCAACTATGTTTAAAATGTAATTTAGAAACCTGAGAGGTATAGAATATGAGCAAACTGATTTATGCAGCAGACGATGAACTTAACATACGTCAGCTGATACAGTCCTTTCTCGAAGAAGAGGGATACGAGGTTGAAACTTTTGAAACCGGAGATGCGCTTTTAGAGAAATTCAAGCAGAAACCAAGCGATCTGGTAATACTTGACGTTATGATGCCGGGAACAGACGGACTTTCCATATGCAACACAATAAGGAAATTCTCATCGGTTCCCATACTGATACTTACGGCAAGAGATACGACAGCGGACTATGTCACAGGCATTACATTAGGCTGCGACGACTATTTCACAAAACCGTTTTCACCTGTAATGCTTACAATGAGAGTAAAGGCCATGTTCAGACGCGTGGAGCTTGACAAGGCCATACCTTATGACGAAAAGCTCGAATACGGCGATATAGAGATAATGCCAAAGCAGAAGGTTGCCAAGTGCAAGGGAGCAGACCTCAAGCTGACAATCACGGAGCTTAACGTGCTGCAGTACCTTATGGAGAAAAACGGCAACGCAGTATCAAGAGATGAACTGCTTGAAAAAATCTGGGGCTACACCAGCGAAGTGGAAACCAGAGTTACAGACGACAACATCAAACGAATCCGTAAAAAAATGAACCAGCAGGGAAGCAATGTTGAAATCGTTACTGTGTGGGGCTACGGCTTCAAGCTGGCAATAAAGGAATAAACAATGAAAAGCTTAAGACGAAGACTGCTGGGGCTGCCCATAGTTATAGTCGTGATAGTTTCGGTTGCGGTAATGCTTCTGTTCAATATAGTTGTAAGCGGTTATGTAGACAATCAGGTTGAGCAGAGCATGAACAGCTTCAGAGAGTACCATGTGGCTATGGATAATCTTCAGGAAAAAATCGACAAAATCCAGAGCAAGAGCAGCATAAACAACAGCGACCTGTCAAAATCAGAGGCCGAAATGAATCTGCTGACCGAAAGCTTCAACAGTAGCAATAATGCGGTTACAACGCAGATGGTGGTGCTCGACGATGCCGAGTACATTAACGACTATGCCACAGACATAGAAAAAAAGCTGATAAACTACTACAACGAAAACAGCGAGGAAATCGCCAAGGAGGTAGTGGTTGAGGCCAAGATAGACAAGGAAACCTATCGCATCAGCACCGCAAAATTCAGAGTGTACAGCGAAGAAAAAAGCAATGTTCTGATATATACCAACATATCATCTATAAACGGGATGATTGATTCGGTAAACCGGGTACTGATAATAGTGGTTGCGCTGGTGGGACTCATAGCCATAATGATAGGTTTCGGAATGACCAAGAGTATCAGCAGCTCTCTTTACGGACTCAAGGAATTCATACAGGGACTCGGCGAGGAGGACGGCGACCGGAGCAAGGACCGCATATACTATACGGAGTTTATGGAAATGGCCGACTTTATGGAGGAGCAGTCAGATGAGCTGATGGCTTCCCAGAAGCTTCAGAAGCTCATATTCCAGAACGCATCCCACGAGCTTAGAACACCGCTTATGTCCATACAGGGATATGCGGAGGGAATTGCCACCAACGTACTCAAAAACCACCAGAGCGCAGCTCAGGTAATAATAACCGAAAGCAAGAAGATGTCTGAGCTTGTTGATGAAATGCTGTACATATCCAGAATGGACGAAAATCCTATCAGAGAAGAGGATATGACAGTTATAGATTTAAGACAGGTCATCGAATACTGCAGAGAAGAGGTCTGCGTTATAGGCGAGAAAAAAGGCGTCGTTATAATCGAGAGTCTCGACGGCGGCAACTACTTTGTCAAGGCCGACGAAAGACAGATAACCAAGGCTATCTCGAATGTAATGTCAAACGGCATCAGATATGCCGAAAACAAGCTGGCTATTACAGCCTCTGTCGGAGATGAGATTACAATATCGATTGCAGACGACGGCAAGGGCATCAGCGAAAACGATCTGCCGCACATCTTCGACAGATTCTATAAAGGCGAGGGCGGCAACTTCGGAATAGGTCTTGCCATTACAAAGGATATAATCGAAAGACACGGCGGCAGCATTACTGCGGAGAATATGGAGCAGGGAGCCAAATTTACAATCACACTTCCGGCTGTTCATATGGAGGAAGATGAAGATGAACTTATTTCAAACGGCGTGGCTGCGCCTGATGTTTTGATAAGCGAAATAATAGAAAACATACCTGATGAGGACAAACAGCTGTAAATGCAGATTTGCACAGGGTGTTTACTTTAAATGTATTTGTTGATATAATATTTTAATTAACTGGTTGAAGGGAGATTACAGAATGTCAGAAGAAATCTTACTAACCCAGGAGGGGTTTGACAAAATAGTTGCGGAGCACGACCATCTGGTTGCGGTAGGCAGGAAAGAAGTTGCAGAGAAGCTCAAGGAAGCCATTTCCTACGGAGACCTTTCGGAGAACTCCGAATACGATGCAGCCAAGAATGAGCAGGCGGAGCTTGAGGTTAAAATACTTCAGCTTGAGGACAAAATCAGAAAAGCCAAGATTATAGACGGAAGCGAAGCCGCAAACGATCAGGTCAGCATAGGACAGAACGTTAAAATCAAGGATATGGAGGACGGCGATATAATGGAATTCAAAATCGTCGGAGTTTCAGAGGCCGATCCTGTAGAGGGCAAGATTTCAAACGACTCGCCTGTAGGAGCGGCGCTGCTGGGCAAAAAAGCAGGAGATGTGGTTGAAGTACAGACACCTGACGGTACCAGAGAGTACACTGTTATGGAGATATTTAAATAAAGGCAACAAACAGAGAAGCCTGCTGCACGCGGCTTCTCTTGTGAGCATATAAAAGGAGTTAGACAAATGGACAGTATTAGACTGAGAGATCTGTTTAGAAATACGGCAGAATACGAAAACAAAGAGGTTGTTGTTCACGGCTGGGTGAGAAACAACAGAAATTCAAATAAATTCGGATTTATAGAGCTTAATGACGGTACATTTTTTAAATCCGTACAGGTGGTATACGAAGAAGAGTTTATCTCAAACTTCGAGGAGATTTCCAAGGCATATGTTGCAACAGCCCTCAAGGTAACAGGCACTGTTGTTCCCACTCCGGGAGCAAAGCAGCCGTTTGAAATCAAAGCGACAGCAATTGAGATAGAAGGAACCTCAACACCTGACTATCCGCTTCAGCCAAAGAAGCACAGTATGGAATTTTTAAGAGAGATAGCTCATTTAAGACCGAGAAGCAATACATTCTCCGCAGTATTCAGGGTAAGATCTCTTACAGCCTATGCGCTTCATCAGTTCTTCCAGGACAGAGATTTCGTATATGCCCACACCCCTATAATCACAGCCTCGGACTGCGAGGGAGCGGGAGAAATGTTCCAGGTTACAACTATGGATCTGCACAACATTCCGAAGAATGATGACGGCACTATAGATTTCAGCGGAGATTTCTTTGCAAAGCCTGCAAACCTTACAGTAAGCGGACAGCTTGAGGGTGAGGCTATGGCTATGGCTTTCAGAAACATATATACTTTCGGACCTACTTTCAGAGCCGAAAATTCAAACACTGCAAGACACGCTTCAGAGTTCTGGATGATAGAGCCTGAAATCGCTTTTGCAGAGCTTGAGGATATTATGGTGCTGGCAGAGGATATGATTAAATACGTTATCAGCTATGTACTCGAAAAAGCGCCTGAGGAAATGGAATTCTTCAACCGCTTCATAGACAAGGGACTGCTTGACAGACTTGACAATATCGTTAATTCCGATTTTGCAAGAATAACCTACACAGAAGCTGTTGATATCCTCAAAAAATCAGACAGGAAATTCCAGTACCCTGTTGAGTGGGGCATAGACCTGCAGACAGAGCACGAAAGATACATTACCGAAGAGGTATTCAAAAAACCTGTATTCGTAACTGACTATCCAAAGGAAATCAAGGCTTTCTATATGAGGCTCAATGACGACGGCAAGACAGTTGCTGCAGTTGACCTGCTGGTTCCGGGCGTCGGCGAGATTATCGGCGGCAGCCAGAGAGAAGAAAGATACGACGAGCTTGTAAAGAAAATCGAAGCAAACGGTATGACCAAAGAAGATTACTGGTGGTATCTTGACCTGAGAAAATACGGCGGAGTTAAGCACGCAGGCTACGGACTGGGATTTGAAAGAATTATAATGTATATTACGGGAATGAGCAATATAAGAGACGTGCTGCCGTTCCCTAGAACTCCAAAATCAGCAGAATTCTAATTATTCGGGGGATTTTATTATGAAAAAAAGGATTTGTCTGGCACTGGGAGCGCTGGTTATAGCCATGAGCATATTTTCACCGATGCTCGTATGGGCCGAGCCTGAGGGCGAAAACCCGGGAGGAAGTACAGAGCCGCCGGTAGTAGAGCCTACCGAGCCTGTTACTCCGACCACGCCTGATACCAAGCCTGAAAAACCAAACAATAACAACAGTAATAAGAATAACAACAAGAATAACAGCAGCAAAAACAACGGCAGCTCGCAAAACAAGAATAATCAGAATAACGACAGCAATAACGCGCAGCAGCAGACTCCTGCGGATACCGGGGTAAATGAGCCTGAGGCCGAAAGCAGTATCGAAAAGGGCGTAGCTTCAATCATATTCACTCACGATATGCATTCTCATCTTGACTCTGAAACTGTAGTCAAAAACGGCAAAAACACCTCACAGGGCGGATTTGCCAGAATGGCTACTGCTTTCAAGGAAATATCGCCGGATTACAAAAACGACAGCTTCGTATTTGACGGCGGTGATTTCTCCATGGGAAGCGCCTATCAGACAATATTTGAGGGCTATGCTGCAGAGCTTAGAATGATGGCATATCTGGGATATGATGCATTTACACTGGGTAACCACGAGTTTGACTACAGATCAAAAGGTCTTGCCAATATGCTCAAAAACGCTGTTTCCAAGAACAAAGCGGGAGACAAGCTGGAGCTTCCGAAGCTTGTTATAGGCAATATTGACTGGGACAAGACACTGGCCGAAAAAGATCTGGCAGAGGACGGAGCAAATCTGCAGCAGGCATTTAAAACCTACGGCGCAGAAGAAAGCTATACCGTTATAGAGAAAAACGGTGTAAAAATTGCAGTCTTTGGCATATTCGGCAAACAGTCAGATGAATATGCGCCTGAAAGCGGCACATATTTCAAAGACCAGATTAACACGGCCAAAAAAATAGTCAAAAACATCAGGGCAAACGAAAAAGATATAGATATGATAGTATGTCTGTCCCACAGCGGTACGGCAGATGATAAAGATGAGTCTGAGGACGAACAGCTTGCAGAGGCGGTTCCGGACATAAACCTTATCATAAGCGGACATACGCATACAGAGCTGGCTCAGCCTATAAAGGTGGGAGATACAGTAATCGCTTCCTGCGGTTCATATACTCACAATATTGGTTATGTGACATTCAAAAAGGACGCATCGGGCAAGTACAGCTTTGACACATACAGACTTATACCTCTTAACAGCAGTGTTGAAGAAGATGCTGACACTCTGAACGAGCTTTCGTATTTCAGAGGCATAGCAGACAGTAAATATTTTTCAAAGTTCGGATATTCACTTGATACCGTACTTGCAAGAAGCAAGATAATATTTACCGACATCAACAGTTTCGGTGAGAAGCAGGGAGAGGATACTCTTGGTAATCTGCTTGCAGACTCATACATATATGCAGTAAAAAAAGCAGAGGGTAAGGATTACGAAAATGTAGATGTGGCGGTTGTTCCGTCAGGCATCGTCAGAGCATCGCTTCCGCTGGGCAATATAACTGCGGCAGATGCTTTCAATGTGCTTTCACTTGGAACAGGAGCAGACGGCACTCCGGGCTATCCGCTGGTAAGCATGTATCTTACAGGCAAGGAGCTCAAGGCGCTTGCAGAGGTTGATGCTACAGTATCGGATATGATGCCTGAGGCAAGGCTTTATATAAGCGGTATGTCCTATACGATAAACAGCAGCAGGCTTATATTAAACCGCGCGGTTGATATCAGACAGGGAGTCGGAGAGGAAGCGACAGCCCTTGAAAACAGCAAGCTTTACAGAGTTGTTGCGGACCTTTATTCCTGCCAGATGCTTGCAAGCGTGAAAGAGAAATCCTACGGACTTCTGTCCATCGTCCCAAAGGACAAAGACGGCAATATGGTTCTCAACTATGAGGATTACATACTCAAGACAGGCAAGCAGGAACTCAAGGCGTGGTACGCCATTGCAGGATACCTCGACTCAATGGGAACCGTATCTTCCAAATACAAGGAGCCTGAGGGCCGCAAGATTCTTACGGACAGCAAAAATCTCGGAGAGCTTCTCAAGCAGCCTAACAAGGTCGGCTGGCTTGTAAGACTTGCAGTACTGGTACCGATTATAATAATTCTGCTTATCATTGCAATAATCTTTATAAAAAGACGAAAACGCGATGCAAATATGATGTTCAGCGTAAGCGAAAGACAGAAAAAAGCAATATTTGCTCCGGCAAAAAAACAGAAAAACCTGTTTGCGAAGAAAAACAAGAGATGGTTTAAATAATATATTACAAAGGAAACAAGAAAGAGGTGTTTTTATGCATTGGTCAGATGAAATCGCTCAGCGAATAATCAGAAAAAGACCTGACAAAGAGGAATATGTATGCGCTGCAGGCATCAGCCCGTCAGGTTCGATTCATATAGGAAATTTCAGAGATATAGCTACAGCATACTTCGTATGCAAGGCTCTCGAAAGAGCAGGCAAAAAAGCAAGACTTCTTTTCTCATGGGACGAACTGGACAGACTGAGAAAAGTGCCTGTAAATGTTGCAAAGGTAAACAAGGATATGGAGAAATACATAGGATTTCCGTATGTAGATGTTCCTAATCCGTTTGAGCCGGGAAACGGCACCTATGCTTCATACTTTGAAGATGAATTTCTTGAGTCAATCAAGGATTTCCATATAGATATGGATTTTAAATATCAGGCTGAGATGTACCGTTCAGGCAAATATACAGAATATATTCTGCTGGCAATGGAAAAAAGAAAAGAGATATTCGATATTCTTGACAGCTTCAGAACTCAGGATGCAGAGGAAGGCGAAAGAGACAGATACTATCCTGCAAGCATATACTGTCCTGAATGCGGCAAAGACACTACTACAATAGTTAAATACGACGATGAAACCAAGGTTGCTGAATACGAATGTGCCTGCGGACACAAGGGCAGCTTTGATTTCAAAACAAACTACAACTGCAAGCTGGCATGGAAAATCGACTGGGCAATGAGATGGGTATATGAGGGCGTTGACTTTGAACCGGGCGGAAAAGACCATGCAAGTCCGGGCGGAAGCTATGATACCAGTAAGGTTATCTGCAAAAAAATCTTCAACAGTGATGCGCCGGAATTCCAGGGCTATGAGTTTATAGGAATTAAAGGCGTTGCAGGTAAGATGTCAGGTTCATCGGGACTTAATATGACACCTGCCACACTGCTGCAGTTCTATCAGCCTGAGGTTATTCTGTGGCTGTACTCAAGATGCGAACCTACCAAGGCGTTTGATTTCTGCTTTGATGACGGCATACTTCGTCAGTATTTTGAATTTGACAAGCAGTACAATGAATACAAAAACGGCACAGCCAATGAGTTTATGACAGTTGTAATGGAGAACTGTCTGCATGAGGGAAGCGATATCAAAACAGTTCCGATGTCACTTCTGGCGCAGCTTGGTTCAATTGTTGACTTCAACGTGCCTATGATGGAAACCGTATTCGAAAAGATAAATCAGCCTTACAAATATGAGGATTTCAAGGAAAGACTCGGCCTTGCAAAAGCGTGGCTTGAAATATGCGCGCCTGATCAGGCAAACAAGCTGAGAACTACAAGAGACTGGGAGCTTTACGAGTCGCTTGACGATGATCAGAAAAAAGAGCTTGAGCTGCTGCTTTCATTCCTCAGAGATAAGGAATATGATCTGGATACTCTCAATTCAGAGCTGTACGCTATACCTAAGCACGTTTACGGTGAAGACGCTCCGAACCTCAAGAAGCTTCAGGGCGCATTCTTCAAGACTGTGTACAAGCTCCTTATAGCCAAGGACAAGGGGCCCAGACTGTATCTGTTCCTGTATGCTATAGACAAGGAAAGATATCTGCACCTGCTTGACTTCTCAACGCCTAAGACAGAAGAAGAGCTTAATCCGCCGGTAGAGGAGGAAGCAGCAGAGCCTGAAAGAAAGATAGAAATAGAGTACGGCGATCCTGATCCGGTAGAGCCGGTTAAAGACCAGATTACCATTGATGACTTTGCAACTATGGATTTCAGAGTATGCAAGGTGCTCAAGTGTCAGGAAATCAGAAAGTCACACAGCTGCTACAAGATTACGCTGTTTGACGGTATCAAGGAGAGAGTGATTGTTTCATCGCTGAAGCAGTATTATCTCCCTGAGGATTTAATCGGAAAGAAGATTATTGTTGTGGCAAACTTAGAGCCTACGAGAATAACAGGCGTTCAGAGCAACGGTATGCTGCTTGCGGCAACCAACAATGCCTGCGGCTGTCAGGTTATATTCGTAGATGACATAGTTCCGGAGGGAACACAGATTAAATAAAGAGA
>CAKQOW010000047.1 GCA_934256595.1 uncultured Clostridia bacterium | reverse complement strand
GGAGCGCCTCCGTTTATGCTGCAGCAGCACACAGTTGCAGCAGAGGATATAACCTCGGAAGCAGAAACACTTAAATCATAGCAAACAGCGTGCCGGCAGAAGCCGGCACTATCTGTTTTCAAACCACGCCTCTTTAAGCAGTCTGACACCTGCGGGTATATCTTCAACCGACATTCCGCCAAAGCCGATAAGCACACAGCTGCTTTTTTCCGGAGGACTCTTGTAATATTGTGAGACAGGATAAACCATTACTCCCAGTTTCCTTGCAGAAGCCATAAGCTCATCTTCGCCCATACCGTTATCAACCCTTAAAATAAAGTGCAGCCCTGCATTGTTACCTATAATTTCCGTACTATCACCCATCAGTGTATTGATTTCATTTGCAAGCACATCGTGCTTCTTTCGGTTAATATTTACAGCTTTTCTGAGATGCCTTGTCCATTTTCCCGAAGCCATAAAATCTGCTACTGCAAGCTGTGTAATCAGCGGAACACTGCAGCTGTAATGGCTGAATTTTGTATCGTAAATCTTCTTAAGCTGCGCAGGCAAAACCATATATCCAAGTCGTAATGCCGGTGCCAGCGCCTTTGAAAAGGTATTAAGATATATTACCCGGCCATAGTCATCAAGAGACTGAAGCGGTGAAATAGGATTAATGTCATACCTGTATTCACTGTCATAATCATCTTCGATTATGTACGCATCTGTTTTTTGAGCCCACTGCAGAAGCTTTATTCTGTTTGCAGCCGACATAACCCTTCCTGTCGGGAACTGATGTGACGGTGTTATGTATATCACCTTTGCGGTACATTTCTGCAAAGCCCCCATATCAATGCCGTCAGCTGTAACAGGCACAGGCTCTATAATATAGCCGTTGTTTTCAAATATATGCCTTACTGTATCATAGCAGGGTTCTTCAATTGCAACAGCTTTTGTCTTCCGGTGAAACATCTGACTTATAAGGCTGATTGCCGTAAATATTCCCGAACATACAACAATTCTGTCAGCCTCGCAGCATACATTTCTTGATTCGTATATATATCTTGCTATCTCCTCTTTAAGCTCAGGCTCTCCCGTACGGCTGCTGTAGCCGGTAATTTTAATCGTATCTGTATCCATCATTATTCTGTTAACAGTTCTTTTGAAGGTCTCTGCAGGAAAAACCTCCGCGCTGAGCCTGCCGTACTGAAAATTGTATCTGATACCCGGTATATTTATCATATCCTCCTCTGCGGTATCGTCTGACGCGCAAAAAGAAATCCTTTTCTCTGCAGCAGGCATATGCTCTACTGCTTTAACCACATAACCTTTCCTTGACACTGCAGTAGCGTACCCTTCTGCCTCAAGCTGCTGATATGCAGTCTCTACCGTATTCCTGCTGACTCCCGCTTCTGCTGCCAGACTTCTGGTTGAGGGAAGACGGCGCCCCTCTTCAAAGCCTCCGCTCAGTATTTCATTTCTGTAGTACTCGTATATCTGAAAGTACAGTTTCCTGTCGGTATTATGTTCGATAATTATCATATTCGCCCTCTCTGGTACTGTAATTTAATCACAAACTGGCACTTTTAGACCAGCCAGATAATGATATAATAACATTACAGAAATAAAAAATAAATGAAATTTTAACAGGAGGTCATTATGTTCAGAGAGATGAGATTAAAGGAGCAGCAGCTTGATATGGATCAGGTTGCTGACATAATGGAAAAATGCACATCGGGAATTCTGTCCATTAACGGAGATAACGGCTATCCGTACGGAGTCCCTGTAAGCTATGCCTATGCTGACGGCAAGATATATTTTCACTGCGCCAGAGAGGGCTTTAAAATAGACCTTCTCAAAAAAGACCCCAGGGTTTCTTTTACTGTGGTTGCTCAGGATAATATAATCCCTGAGGATTTTAATACTCTGTATCTGAGTGTTATTGCTTTCGGCACAGTAAGACTTATAGACGAGCCCCAGGAAATGATGCAGACTCATATGCACATAATCAACAAATACTCTAAAGATTACAAGGATGCCGGCGTCAGATATATGAATTCGTCAATTAACGATATTTATATGGCTGAAATTACAATAGATCATATTACAGGTAAAGTCGGCTGCTGATATCCGCACTAAAAAATCCCTTATGCTCGTAAGGGATTTTTGTTATGCAGTTTTAGAGTCCGCTTCTTACTATTTCCTCCGTCCTCTCCGCAAGGTCTGAGGTTTCTTTTTTGTCCATACCTGCCGTTTCTATTGGCGGGTGAATTATATATCTTACCTTTGCGGGACTGATTACTCCCGTCTCCTCATATATTCTGTAGGTGCCGTCAATGGTTATAGGGATTACAGGTACTCCCGGCTTTGTGGCAAGTCTCAGGCTGCCTCTCTTAAAATGCGCCATTTCGTGTCCCTTGCTTCTGGTTCCCTCAGGGAATATAAGGATTGAAAAACCTTTTTTAATCAGGTCTATCGCTTCCATAATGGCTTTGAGGGACTCTCTCGGGTCGTCTCTGTTCATCATAACACTTCGTATATCCTTGATACACTGACCATACAGCGGAATGTCCGCAAGGTTCTGCTTGGCGATAAACCCAAACTGCACAGTATCAAGTACGGCGCAGTGAACTATAATGTCTGCATAGCTCTGATGATTTGACACATACACTACAGGGCCCGACTTTGGAAGAAACTCTCTCCCCTCCACCTCAATCTCAACGCCCAGTTTACTGCACAGGAGCTTGCCCCATGTGCTGGTCGATTCAAGTATATATTTACGCTCTGTTTCAAAATCCTCTCTGGCCCTTGCCTCATATATGAGTTTCCTTGGTTTCTTGAAAATCTTAAGTGCATTTAATATTTTAATACCCTGCGGTATGTTTGCAAATATCTTCATATGGCTCTCCTTTTTGGATGGTATTTAACAAAACTATTGTATCATATGTGTATAATATTATACAATATAATTAATATTGAGAAAAGGCGGTTATAATTATGGACTGGAACAGATTATGGCACGAAGAAAAAAACATCACAAAAGAAAGACACAGCTCTGAATACTGGGACAACATGGCTCCCAGATATCGCAAGCACCCCGGCAAAAGCACTTATGAGGCTGATTTTCTGGCCCTTGCAGACATAAAGGTCGGCGAAACCGTATTTGATATGGGCTGCGCTTCGGGTACTCTGGCGCTTCCACTTGCAGAGGCAGGTCACAGAATATTTGCGGCAGATTTTTCAAAGGGCATGCTGGAGCTTTTAAATCAGCAGATTGCAGAGAGAGACCTGTCAGATTATATAACCACAATGCAGCTTGACTGGAACGAGGACTGGAGCTGCTATGATATACCTGTCTGCGATGTGGCCATAGCCTCAAGGTCGATGATTGTTTCAGATCTGGAGGCTGCCGTAGACAAGCTCCAGTCAAAGGCAAGGCGCAAGGTCTGCATAGTGGAGCCAACAACAGAGTCCCCTCATTTCAATGCCAATATCGCAGAATATATAGGGTATAACAGATTTCCAAAACCTGACTATATGTATCTTATCAACATCCTGTTTGAGCGCGGCATAATGCCTGAACTGAGATATATACACTCAGGCAGAACAGACTATTTCGACAGCCTTGAACACGCTTATTCAAAGATGATAAAGTTCTTTCCCGACGCTCTAACGGCTTCGGAGGATATGCGCCTTCGGGAATACCTCAAAACCCACCTTGTAAAAACAGAGGCAGGACTGTATACCTATGATGAAAGCTGGCCTGTACGCTGGGCATACATAGCGTGGGAAAAATAGCGCCCGCAGAAAAACTCCCTGGCATCCCAAGGAGTTTTCTGACTTATTATATATTTTATTTAAGAAGGAATGCGATATATCTAATACCCCTATCGCACTTATAATGTAACATACTTATGTGATGATTTTATGTAAACTCTGAAATGATTATATAATGATAATATATGCAAAATGAGAAATCGCACGCATAATCTTTGTTGTACTAATTTGCTGCTTTCTTTGCTGTTTTTGCTTAATATCATCTAAATTTTCTATACAATTAAGCCTTATACAGCAAGCAAGTCCTCTGAAAATATGCTATTATATTATCAGAGAGGAGTGAAATCGTGGAAACCAATTTAAAATTGGAAAAAAGAATTCTAAACATATCTTTTGTGGGAAGTTTAATCTTCCTGATATCTGAAATCGTTGCTGCTTACATAACCGGCTCGCACGCCATTCTGGCGGACTGTGTATTTGATATTGCCGATCTGATTATGATAGGACCGTTTATGGTTCTTGTACCTTTACTTTACAAACCCGTAACAGAAAAACGTCCGTATGGGTTTTCTCAGATTGAATCACTGTTTGTTATAATCAAATATATGCTGCTGCTTGTCATCGACATAATTATGATTGTCGAAAACGTGCAGGTTATTATGGAGGGCGGTAACCACGTAAATGCAACCTTTATTGCAATTTTTGAACTGGCAATATCCCTTGGCTGCATTATAATGTATTTAACACTTAGAAGCATCAACAAAAAATACTCGTCGCCGTCAATCAAAGCGGAGCTTTACATATGGAAGCTTGACTCATATTCAACTTTTGGCGTGGGCATAGCGTTCCTTATCAGTCTGCTTATCAAACTGACACCGTTTGCCTCTGTGGCACCGTATGCAGACCCTGTCATTGCAATAGCTCTTGCAATAATTCTGATTAAAGAGCCTCTTGAAATGATTATAGAGTCATTAAAGGGACTGGTTCTGTTTGCACCTCAAAAGGAAATCAGAGATGAGATCAGTAAAGATGCAACTCAGGTGCTTTCAAAATACGGATACTATATCAATTTCTTTGACGTAATCAAAACCGGACGTAAATACTGGGTTGATATATATATTGTAATGGATACGGACACCATCAAAGTGTCTGACCTCAAAAAAGCCAATGCTGAAATCACAGAAATATTAAGCGAGAAATATGACAGCATATTTATAGAGCTTATTCCTGATGTCGAAAAAGTCCGCAAGGAAAACGTAGAAAAAATGCAGGCAAGACGACAGGACAAGATAGATTTCGTAGAAGAAAAAGAACGAAAGGCTATGGAAAAGAAAAAAGCAAAAAAACAACTGTAAATAGGGTAGAGTGAGATATTTATCTCACCCTCCCATTGCACCGTACGTACGGGTCTCGTATACGGCGCTACATTAATATAAAATCAGATGTCAGCTCAGATAATACGCCAATGGGTCGACTAATCCAGGTCGACCTTTTGCTTTGTATCCCAGTATCTCCGGGTTTAGTATAAAGTTTACCACATGCATACTACAGCGTCTGTACCAGCCAAGCCTGCTGTTTGCTACTTTGAAGATTTCTTCATCCGTAAAGCCGCTCTTCAGTGCTCTGTTCAGTTTCTGCAGGTTCAGATATATGCGTTTTGGCTTTTTCCACTGTTTGAGCATTACCACCCTTACCTTGTGTCTGAGCCATTGTCCATACTTATCTAAGAATGTCTTCATACTTCCTATTCTGTAATAGTTAATCCACCCTCTGATAAGTCGGTTCAGCTGCTCAAATGTGGCTTTTATCGGTCTTGCCGCAGCTTTACGCCTGCACAGTATTTCTCGTGTTTTATCATAAAGCCTTCTCTTTCTGTCTTCTGCGGGTCTGCATTTCCAGCCTTCTCCGTCTTTCCAGAAAGTAAATCCCAGAAATATGCTCTTTGTGGGTCTGACCACCTTCGTTTTAGTTGCGCTGACTCTCAGCCTGAGTTTCCGTTCCAGCCACCCTGTAATGGATTTCATAACTCTGTCTGCCGCCATTTCACTTTTCACAAATATATTGCAGTCGTCTGCATATCTGACAAAGTGCAGTCCTCTTGCCTCAAGCTCCTTATCAAGTTTGTCAAGATAGACATTTGAAAGTATCGGGCTGAGCGGTCCGCCTTGCGGCATTCCTTCCTCATTCGGGCTTTCCAGTCCGTTCTCCATTACTCCGGCTCTCAGAAACTGTCTGATTAGCCTTAGCGTCTTCGCATCATTTATGCGTTCTCTGAGTATTGAAATCAGTCTGTCATGGTTTACAGTGTCAAAATATTTCTCTATGTCAAGGTCTACTACCCACTCATACCCTTCATTCAGATATTCCAGTGCCTTCTCTACCGCCTGCTGACAGCTTCTCCCCGGGCGGAAACCATAGCTGTTTTCTGAGAAGTACTTCTCATATCCCAGCGACAGTATCTGTGCTACTGACTGCTGTACTGCTCTGTCTGTCACTGTCGGTATCCCCAGTGGTCTTTTCCTTCCGTCTGCCTTTGGTATGTAGACTCTTTTGACAGGACTCGGTCTGTATCTGCCCTCACGTATCTGAGTTTTAATCTCTGCCCTGTGAAGGGCAAAGTATGCGTCAAGCTCGTCTACCGTCATTCCATCAACTCCGGCAGCACCTTTGTTTCGCTTCACCGCCTTTACACCCTCATCAATATTTCTGTCCTGCAGTATCCATTCGATTAATTCCATCTGTTGCTCCTCCTTCTGTCTGTAAAGCTGCCGGAAATCATCTCCTCTACCTTCTGCTCCCACGGACATACGCTTCCGTTTGATGAGCATATCCTCGATTTCAGACTGTTCCGACCTTGCCTTCAGCGATTTGCAATATATTAACATTAGACCCTTTTCCCACTGGTGCCATGGGATACTATGGTCTCAGCTGACTCCCGGATATGAGCTTTTTATCGCACGTGCATACTGCACGCTACCCGGGTCTCCCGGGGTAAGACACAGTTCTTTCGCCGCACAACCTCCGGATTTACTGTCTTGGCTTTACGTTTACCCTTAGGGCTTCGGTTTGTAAAGCAACCTCACCCGCCATTTAGCCTCATATCCGGTTTCTGTTCGTAGGCTCATCGGCTTTGCTACACCACTTCCTCCCCCTTGGCATTGCTGCTTCCGGCTTGTGGTTCGCTACACTTGGCGGTAAATACCCGTGACGGGACTCTCACCCGCTAGAACTATGCCATGCCCGGCACACTTTAAAATACAGAGATGTATATTCTGCAATATGCATCTCTGTATTATTTATATTCATTCTTCTTTTTCATCTATGCTGACTCTGCCATCACATATTAATATAATTCAGAACCAGCACAAGTATCAGCATATGTATAGGATAAAACGCATAGCAGATATACTGAAACGGCTTGCTGTGATATCCCTGTCTCCCATGATAAAGCCATATCGGAATCAGCGCCAGAAGCGCAAGTCCCTGCTGACAGATTTCAAATTCCATGCCAAACAGGTGAACCGGATACATCAGTCCTCCCAGCATCTCCACATTCACCCAGTAAAGCGCAGCAACCTGTCCCAGCAGACACCACCATTTCCGTTCCCGGAAAAAATAGAAAATAAAAATTGTCAGTATACCTGCGCCGTAATAGTCAACCATACATAAAGTTCCGAGCAGCGCACCTGCAACAACAACGATAACGGACACCAGCAGATACACCCATATTTTTTGTTTTTCCCGCACAACTTCCATCAGTCTGATCCCCAAGAGTCCCATCAGAAGCGTCCAGATTACATTCTGATGAACCGGATAAAACCATGTACCGCCGTACATCAGGTCAAACGGCACTTCAGAAAGTATTGCAAACATCAATAGTCTCAATGCGTACTTTTTGAAGTTGTGTGTATGAAAATACCCTTCCACTGCCATAAAAGCAAAAATCGGAAAAGCCAGTCTTCCTGCACAGGTCAGCCAGTCCTGCGCAGGAAGAAGTGTTGCCCAAAGGTGATCCATCAGCATAAATGTCATTGCAATGATGTGAAGTGACGCTGCGCTGATGTTAAAACGTTTCGGTTCAGATGAATTCATTTTATAACCTGACATACTGTTCCTCCTTTGTTAAGTCTGTCTTTTTAACACGCCGTGTTAAAATGGGAGACAGAGCCCTCGTCTTGCAGCGTCTATTCTGTTGTAGACAGAATTTCATCATATTTTTCAATTTGGCTTACCTTGAGTCTGTCTGAAACCTCCGGATCCACATCCTCTTCAAGAGCCAGAAGCGTAGGACTGAGGTATGTGGTATCCAGTTTCTTGCCGTCCAGCGTTACATAGCTGTACTGCGTGAAATTATGTCCCTTGATATATCGCTTTTCGCCAATCTGAACTATCTTGTCTATGCTGATTTTTTTCATACCCATCTTCATATCCGTAGGCTCCCACACCTTGCCCTGATATACATACTGCTTGCCGTAAAGCATATCATAGCCTAAAGCTCTGAGGTTCTTTTTATAGGATTTGCTGTCTGAATAATTCTGATGGTATGCCACAAGCGTACCCTCGTGTATTCCAAGTCTGTCAAGCACCTCTGCGCCTATCTGGTAAGCGTATAAGTCCTTGTCCTGTTTTGTCATTCCGAAATTCGACCAGATTACATACTGGGTATTGTAAAGCGAGCCGCTTTCCATTTCGTCTTCTGTCATATCAAGCGCCGGCAGATGATCTCCGTACATTACAAGCACCACGTCCTCATCAAACTGCGAGAGGCTGTCTGTAAGCTCTTTGATGAACTTATCCATACTGTGGATCATATTTACATAGTATTCATACTGCCATTTCTTTTCTTCACCGGGTGCCTTGGTTACCTCTATCTCAGGGTTCTCTATTACCTGCTCTGTAGGGTATTTACCGTGACCCTCTACCGAAATAGTGTAGATATAGTCCTTGCCGTCGGTAATGTTCAGAGCCGTCATTATCTGGTCTGTAAGTATGTTGTCTTTAGCCCAGTTCTTAGGAGTTTTTTCGATATCATTCATATACTCTATAGATGTGAAATCATCAAATCCGAGGTTTTTGAACACCTGATTTCTGTTATAGAAAACTCCTCTGTGGTTATGTATAACGTGGGTACTGTAGCCTATTTCCTTAAGATCATAAGGAATGCTCTCAAAGGTCTTGTCCAGAAGTACAGACTTGTACGGATATTCTCCCGGCCCGAAGAACTTGGCGCTCATGCCTGTGATTGCCTCAAACTCGGTATTGGCAGTGCCGGCTCCCACCGATGGTACTGTGAAATACCCCGAAGAATAATTCTTCATCATATTTCTGAAATTAGGGATAGGATCCTCCGAACATTCTATGGAGTTTACCAGCTGAGGGTCTATAAATGACTCAAGCTGCAGGAATACTATATTTGGAGTATCCTCAGCCTTTGCCTGCGCTGCAGCCTTGTCCATATTCTCAAGTTCACCGTGCTTGTATATTCCCAGGATTTCTTCTTTTGAATAATCCTTTGGCTTGTCTATGCCTGTATCAAGCCATGTACTGATAAAGCTGTATGGAACGCCATTGTCCCTGTAGCCCATCGCAAGGTTTCCAAAGAAGGTATCTACAACGCCTGTTGCAATTCCCAGATTAAACACACCTGCAGTTCCCAGCATTATTACAATTACCGCTGCTATATTTCTTTTGTATTTGATTTTTCCCTTTTTTTTCGGTCCCTTGATAAACAGCAGCACAAAGCCTGCTGCAACAACTACCGCCGCCGCTATGAGGAGGACTATTTCAGATACCGTAAGGTATGTGGTGAGAATTGAAAGCCCGTCCTCCAGTATTGCCAGATCGTTAATTGTAAAAGGCGTCATTCTTTTGAGAAGTATCACGCCGTTTGCTATGCCCAGCAGCAGCCATACAAAAGATATAAATGAGAATACAAATACTCTCCTTCTGAAAAGGCACGCAATGCTCAGCGTTGCAAAAATAATGCAGGCATTGAGCAGAAATACAAGAGGACTTGTAAATTCAAATACAAGCGCCTGTATCAGCGAGTGCCTTGCCGCCGTTTCGATTATCAGATTTATGAGCAGCGCTATTACTGCTGTGACTGTCAGGCTGTTGACATAGGGTTTTTGCGCCAGCCTGCGATATATATCCTTTACTTTGTTCATTTTGTCTGTCCCCCTGAAATGGTGTCTGCAATTTTACCAAACTCCGCAAGCGACAGGGTTTCTGCTCTGCGCTGCGGGTCTATATCGTTTATCTCAAATACCTCTGCAAGCTCTTCCTTGCCTATACCTCCGACTCCGTTAAGAGAGTTTAATATGGTTTTTCTTCTCTGTCCGAAGCCTTTTTTAATGCACTCAAAAAAAATGCTCCTGTCCTTTACATCTACTGCAGGTGAGCTGAGCACATCAAGCCGCAGTACTGCCGAATCGATTTTCGGTCTCGGTATGAACACCTCTTTGGGTACCGATGCAATCTGTGTGACATTGCAGTAAAACTGCACGGCAGCAGTAATCGCCCCCGCATTTTTGCTGCCTACAGGAGCTTTAATCCTGTCTGCAACTTCCTTTTGCATCATTATAGTTATTGAATCTGCCGGAACCCCATCCTCTAAAATCTTCATAATTATCGGAGTAGTGATGTAATACGGCAGATTGCCTATTATTCTGACCGCGTCATACCCTTTGTTCGCCTCTATTATTGCCTTGAGATCGGTTTTGAGTATGTCCGCATTTATTACTTCAAAGTTATCGTATTCAGACAGTGTTTCCTCAAGTATGGGAATCAGTCTCTGATCTATTTCAATTGCTATAACCCTGCCGGCTGCTTCAAGGGCTTCCTTGGTAAGCACCCCTATCCCCGGTCCTATCTCTATGACAAGATCATTTGAGGATATGCCGGAGCTTTCAATTATTTCATCAATTATATTCTTGTCCGTAAGGAAATTCTGTCCCAGTGATTTTGACAGATTAAAATTATGCCTGTCCTTTATTTCGTTTATTGTCTGTGCCGAATATAGTTTCATCGTTTAATCCTCTGAAAAACTGCTCCTTTGTAATTCCGTAACGGTTCAGCTTGCGCAGAAAAGCTCCTGTGTTGCCGTAGCCGATGCCAAGTATTCTGCCTAAGGCCTGTCTTTTTTCTTTGGAGCCTTCGCCTGTAAGACCGTTTTCTATCATATCTGACATATCAAATGTATCGCTGCTTCCGGTTTCTGCCGCGCAGCATACCCTGCAAAGCGCAGCCTCGATATCCTCAGGCTTCGCATTCTCTATGCCTATATCCCCGTCCTTTGCGGCTTCCTTTCGTGTAAGGAATGCCTCTTTTGCATCAGGGTATTTCTCCATAAGTCGTTTTCTTATTCTCTCGCCTGCGCTGTCGGGATCAGTAAACACTATAATCCCGCAGGTGCTGTAAGCCTTGTCTATAAGCTTCCATGTTGCCGCAGTAATGCCATATCCGTGGGTTTCAATGGTTTCGGCATCAACCGCTCTTTTGACTGCACAGGTGTCATCTCTGCCCTCAACTACAATTACTTCATTTATCTTTATCATCTATTTTGTTTTCCTCATCAGGTGATACATATATTATTTCTCCCGGATATACCATATTGAGCTTCTCTCTTACCTGCTGCTCTATGTAATCGGGATCGTCCGTGTTTGCAAGCTCGTCCCTGGCCGCCTCCAGTTCCTTTTTTAACTCTGCCTGCTCTGCCGCAAGCTGTGCTTTCTCTTTTTCGAGGGAAATAATCTCAACCGCCGAAACAGATATCGCTGCAACCACAAAAACTACTACTGCAGCATAAATCAGCAGGCGTCTTCTCTTCTTTGCTGACTTGCGCTGCGACGGCGCTTCCTTGCGCGCCTGGTAAACTCTCTCTGCTTTTTCGGCTCTGGCTCTCCTGCGTTTTTCTCTGGCCTGATCGAAATCAATGACTTCATTGTTGCGGTGAAAATCCCGGCTTCTGCTTCTGCTTTTTCCCATGTTATCCTCTCAGTATTTGTTTTACCCGATTTAGTGCATCATATATTATACCACAAAAAGATATTTTCCACAATACAGCCCCTGCCGCAAAACCGCAAAAGCTGTGAACGCTGACCCTGCCATAGGCGCAGTAATACAGGAATGCAGCCGCAATGAAGACTTGGAATATCCATAATATGATTTCAAAAAAAGCTCTGCAAATTCTGCCGGTTTTCATAATGTGTCCACACCATGAGGCTGTTTCCCATATTATCATAAACAATATTCCTGAGCAGCACATAATGATTATGTGAAAAATCTGTGATTGTATCAGACTGCTCATTTCAGTATTTTCCTGATTAAGCTCTTTTCGCCAGCAGTGTTTGCATATTCGAGAGAGGATATTTCGCCTGTAACCGTAAGCTTTTCGCCTGCTATATCAAGATTTTCTATATGCAGATCTCTGCCTCTTACCATAAGCCTTTTTTCCTTCAATGTAATTTTGACAAGCTCCTCATTAAATCCGTCAACATCGGTTACTCCCGTAACCGTCATCTTTTTTCTTTCTTCTATAAATATGCTGTGATTTTCCATCATACCATCTCCTTTGGATAAATATATTAACACCGCCGCAGGTTTATGCATATTATGGAGTATCTTGCCGGGAGGGATATTAATGAAATCATATATAATATGCTGCAGAAATTCAGGCGAGCTTATGAGGGAATGCGTGGAAAAATCCTACGGTCATATCAGATATGAGCTGCCGTTTATAGGGGCTTTGTGTGTGGATGTTCCCGAGGAAAACACTGCTGCGGTGCTGAAGCTCCGGGGCATTACGGCTGCCACCGAGGATATGAAGGTTACAAAATTTGAAGCGCAGGAAAGCAGCAAATCCTGCACGGGAAATACTGATGCTGTCTCTCTCGGCAAAGGCGTGTCCATTGCCGTGCTCGATACCGGCACCCACCCTCACTACGATATTATAAAGCCGTATAACAGACTGCTGGTTTTTAAGGATTTTGTAAACGGCAGGACTGCGCCTTATGACGATGACGGCCACGGAACTCACGTATCGGGCATAGCCGCAGGAAACGGTTTTACAGGAGCTCCAAAGGGAATTGCTCCTGAAGCCTCCGTAGTATCTCTGAAAGTGCTGGATTCTGACGGCAGCGGCAATGTTTCGGATATACTGGCTGCAATGCAGTGGATATGCGACAATCACAGTAAGTACAATATACGGGTGGTAAATCTGTCCCTTGGTATGACCTATGATGACAGTGTCCGTATAGACCCTCTTCATCTTGGCGTGGGCGCTCTTTACAAGAGCAATATTACAGTAGTTGCCGCAGGGGGAAACAGCGGTCCCGCAGCAAAAACAATATCAAGTCCCGGCAATTCTCCGTATGTACTGACTGCAGGCTGCTGCGGCAAGGCCGGTGTGTCGGAGTTTTCCAGCAGAGGTCCCGCCGGTACATATATGAAGCCCGATCTTGTCGCCTACGGCGAGGATATATGCTCTCTGGCGCCCGGCAAAACCGCCACAGCCACGCAAAGCGGCACCTCCATGTCCGCCCCTGCCGTATCGGGCGCAGCCGCGTGCCTTTACAGCGCCTATCCGCAGCTTACCGCATATCAGGTAAAAAGAATACTTACGTCTGCAACGGTGCCTTTTGACAATGAGGACAGAAACTCACAAGGCTACGGCAGGCTTGATACGGAGATGTTAAAAAGCCTGATTTAAAACCAAAACCGGCAGCCTGCCATACCTGTTACAGCCGTCTGCCGATTTTTGTATTATTCAATTCTCATTGCTGTAACTGCAAATCTGCCGTTCTCCGTATGGTAACTGCAGGTGGAAAGAGTCATAAGCTGAGTTCCGTACTCTGCCGAAAGCCCTGTATCATACAGGGCAAGTTTTTTGATATTGCGCAGGTATTCGTCATACTCCGAAGCCTTGTCCGTGTCGGTAAAGCTGTAATATCTGAATGCACTGCTGCCCTTTTCCTGTATCTTGGTCCTGTAGGCTGCGATTATTTCGTATTTCCGCTCTCCGTCTTTTGTCTTAACATCTATATATCTGTGTTCTTTCCAGAAATCATAGTCCTCATAGTTTAAAAGCTGACTGAACATAGTGCTGTTTTTCATATTATGCCCGTAGATTATAAGGTTTGAGGATTTATCTATATCGCATCTGCTGTCTAAAAACGGCAAACCGCTGTAGGAATACTCTCCGTTAAAATCGCGGTGAAGATAATGCTCAGGGTCATTCGGTGTGTACATAACAGGATAGCTTATCTTCGTTCCCTCAATATCAATCCAGCATATCATATCGCTGTTTTTTTCAAACAGGTTTTCACCCTGCTCTGTTTCCTCCGCCAGTTTTTGTATCTGATTTTTTTCACCGGCAAGCCTGCTTAATGTTGTTATCAGCTTAAACCCGCTTATAACCAGAGCCGTAGCAAGTATTATTAAAATTATTATCCTTATAACTTTTCCTTTTTTCATATTGTCACCGTTTATAAGTGTAATCCGATTATCCTACTACATCTGCCATAGTATAGAAGCCTGCCGGTCTGTCCGCTATAAATTTAACCGCATCGCAGGCGCCTCTTGCATAGCACTCCCAGTTATATGCGTGATGTGTTATCTCCATTCGCTCTCCTGCCGCTCCGAAAATCACTGTATGACTGCTTGGTATATCTCCCGCACGAACGGAATGAAAGGCTATTTCATCTTTTGACTGTTCTGAAGCCTTTGCCATTGTTTCCGCCATTTCTATTGCCGTGCCGCTTGGAGCGTCCAGCTTGTTCTCATCGTGCATATCTATTATTTCTATTCTGCACTTGCCTGCCAGTTTGGCTGCCGCATCAAACAGCAGGTTCTGCATGAGCTGCACCATATATGATGTGTTTGCTGCTTTCATAACGGGGATTTCCCTCGCCGCTTTTTCAAACTCTGCGCACTGAGAGTCACTAAAACCTGTCGTTCCGCATATCAGAGGCCTGCGGTGTCTGACGCAGGTCTCAAGCACCTGCATTGAGAACTCCACCTGTGAGTAATCCACAACCACATCGCAGTTCTCAATTACTTTTTCGATGTCATCGCTTACAGGCACGCCTATGGGGCCGATGCCGCAGACCTCTCCCGCATCCCTTCCTATATATTCTCTGCCGCAGGGTCCTACTGCGCCTGCAACTTCAATATCACTGCTTCTGACGGCCTCTCTGATTATAAGGCTGTCCATATGCCCTCTCGGCGCTGTTACCAGTATTTTAATCATTCTGCGTTTCTCCCCCGGCAAGCTCATAAATCGCCTGTACATATATTCTTGTTATGAGCATCAGATTGTCAATTTTAATATATTCGTTTTTCTGGTGTGCCATTTCCTCTTCGCCGGGCATACACGCGCCAAATGCCACAATATTGTCTGCCGCTCTCGCATAGGTTCCTCCGCCTATTACAAGCGGCGGAGTTTCCGTATCTCCGGTCTGCTCTCTGTAGACTTTCATAAGGGTTGATATGAGAGGACTGTCTGCCGGCATATATATAGGGGCCTTGTGCTCGCCCTTTACGATACCCATGTTATATCTGTTTATTACAGGCATCATAGCCTCATACACCTTATCCTCGTCAAATGTTACCGGGTATCTGATGTTGACTGTAATGTTTACTGATTTCTGACTCATATCAATCACGCCCACATTGAATATAAGGCTGCCCGACGGCTCGTCTGAAAGTCCGCAGCCCATACTGCGTCCGTCTGTTTCAAAGCCGATGTGAGTGTTATAGAAGTCTATGAATGAGTTCATATCATCATTTGCAAAATTTATATGTCCCAGTATATCCATCATTACGGAAACAGCGTTTACTCCAAGCTCCGGTCTTGCTCCGTGAGCTGAAACTCCCTGAACAGCAATCTCAAGGCTTTTGCCTATCTGCTTCTGGGCCACACGATAGCCTTTCTGCCTGCGAAGCTCTGCAAGCAGCTCCTTTATTTTTTCGTATTCGGCCTTTTCCTCTGAAAGAACTATTGCTCTCGCATGGTCTGCAACCATATTTGCAGCATTGCCGCCTTTGACAGAGCGAAGCTCTATTCCCTTTGTCTGGGATTTGCCGAATTTGTCCGCTATATCAAATACTATAATGCCTTTCTCGCCGTGTATTGCAGGGAATTCTCCGTCGGGAGTAAATCCAAAGTCAGGTTTTCTGACCTTTGTAAAATAGTATTCCATGCCCTCCCAGTCGGTTTCTTCATCAAGACCGAGAATAAGTCTTACGGTTTTGTCCGGCTTAAAGCCTGCTGACTTGAGGGCCTTCATAGCATAGTATGAGGCTATTACAGGACCCTTGTCGTCTATCGCTCCTCTGCCGTATATTCTGTCATCTGAAACAGTGGCGCTGTAAGGCTTATAGTCCCAGTCTCTGCCCTCAGGCACTACATCTATATGCCCCAGAATACCCATAACCTCACGGTCCTCTCCTTTAAAATCTATATGTCCTCCGTAGTTGTCCGCATTAAAGGTTTCAAAGCCGTCGTTTTCGGCTTTTTCCAGCATAAATCTGAACGCCCTGTCAACCTCCTCGCCGAAAGGCTTATCTCCCGGCGTTCTGACAGAAACGCTTGGAATTGCTATAAACTGCTGAAGCGTGCCTATTATCTCGTCCCGCTTCTGTTCGATTATCTCATATGCTTTTTTTAGGATTTCCATATTGTATTTCACCTCTCCATATTAATATTACTGCTATATGAATAGCAGTAATATATAAGTCGTTATTAATCTACGGCCTCAACGCCTTTGATTTCAGGATAGCTTTCTTTGAGAATTCTCTCTACCACTCCGCCAAGTGTCATTCTTGCGCCCGGGCAGCCTGCACAGTGACCCTGAAGTCTTACTTTTACAATGTGGTCGTCTGTGTATTCAACAAATTCGATATCCCCGCCGTCTCTCTGAAGAAACGGTCTTATTTTTTCCATTGCTTCTCTTATCTTCTGTTCCATAATATATTTCCTTTCTATATAAAGCCTTATGGCTGATTAACAGGTTTGCCGCTGCCGTCTGTTTCGACAACGTATGCCGCTCTGCTGCTGCCGTCAGCAATGCTGATAGTGTATATTGTCATAGATTTGCTCGGATCGCCCGATGCATTGAATGATATGGTTCCCGATGCTCCGCTGTAGTTTTGTATTGAAGAAATCTGCTCCTTGAGCTGCTCTCCTGTGGCGCTGCTTCCTGCCTGCTCTATGGCTTTTATCAGGATCATATACGCATCATATCCTAAAGCTGTGGCATTGTCGGGTACCGAGTCCTTGCCGTATTTGCTCTGATAGGCTTCCATAAACTGACTAAGCGCGTCTGTTTCGGTTTCGGCGGCCTGCACCTCTGTAACCTTGGTGAATACTGCCTTGGAGGCTGCGAATTTGCCGATTGCAGAAACAAGCTCCTCGCCGCTCCAGCTGTCTATTCCCATGAATTTAACGTCCATGTGACGCTCATATGCCTGCTTGAGTATATTCTCCGCATCATCCATACCTACAGGAATGAGTACAACTTTCACCCCGGCCGCTTCTATTTTGTCAAGCTGTCGTGTGAAATCTGTGCTGCCCGGTTCAAATTCTTCGTTTACTGTAATTGCGTTCTGGTTTTCGGTAAGCTTCTGGAACTGCTTCATAAATTTCTGAGCTATAGCAGAGGCTCCCTCATCACCCTCAGGAATTATTATTCCCGCTTTTTTGGCTTTGAGTCCCGAATATGCGTATCTTGCAAGAGCTGTTCCCTGATATGTGTCTACGAAGCATGCTCTGAAATAGTATTCGGAGGTGCTTGTAACCAGGGGGTTTGTGTTGGTTATGGCCATTGCAGGCACGTTTGCCTCATCTACATACGGACCTGCCACAAGTGAATTGGCATTGCCGTAACTGCCTAATATGGCAACGGGCTTTTTGAGCAATAAGTCCTGTATTGCAGTTTCGGCTGCATATATGTCCGATCTGTTATCTGAATATATGAGCTCTACTTTTTTGCCGTCAACTGTGGGATACATGCTGTGAGCAAGCTCTATGCCCTCTATCTCAAGAGCCGCCTTGCTTTTATCTTCTCCGCTGGTGGGCTCAAACACTCCTATTCTGACGATTTTGGAACTGCCGTCCTCGCCGGTTATGAATTCTGTTTTGAAACTGTCAAATGTAGTACAGCCTGTAAACGCCATAAGCGCTGCTGCTGTCACGATACACAGCAGTTTTTTTAAATGTGTGTATTTCATAGATTTCTCCTTTGCATACAAAACGATTATACTATTTTTGCAGCTAAAGGTAAAGGCTTAAAATTCATCCTGAATTCAGCCTATTCAATCAGAACAAGCCCGAAATGGTTACGTTTTTCGTCCGGACATCTGAGAGTGTCTATCTCAAGCCCGAAATGCCTTGCCGTTGCAAATACATCAATTCCGCAGGCCTCCATGGACGGAATTGCGCGTTCGGGCTGCCTGCAGCCTGCAGGATCGCAGCTCTGGCACAGCTTGCACATACCGCTGCCGAAGGCTATGGTTTTGTAATATCCGTCGAGAAATATTTCTCTTGAGCAGCGAAAGGCCATATCTGTAGCATTCCAGCCATGTATGCGAAAAAGGATTCCTGTACTGTAACAGTCCAGTATTTCTCTGGTTTTGTCATAGGAGGGAGCCTTTGGCGGACAGCAATGATTATGACCATAGCTGCTGCAGCCGAACTGGCATTTGAATACCGTCCATGGCGCTGTTGCAACTTCCCTCGGATCAATCAGAATAGCCGGATCCGCCCCTTCTTTTTCAAGCATTTTTATATATTTATCAGGGTTTTCACCAACGCCGCAGGGCAGGAAGCTCCGACGTCTATAAGTCGTGGGAGGAATGCCCGCATTAGCGGCGTAATTTTTTTCAGACAATGTTTTTTCTCCAGAAATATGATATAATGGTTTTGGCGAAGAAAGAGAGGCTTTGTATATGCAACAGACAATTACAGCAAAACTACA
>CAKQOW010000046.1 GCA_934256595.1 uncultured Clostridia bacterium | reverse complement strand
AGGGGTATAGCTCAGTTGGTAGAGCAGTGGTCTCCAAAACCACGTGCCGTGGGTTCGAATCCTACTGCCCCTGCCAAACAACTTAATACTTTGATGGTTTACTTACAACGGGGTGTAGCGCAGTTTGGTAGCGCAACTGGTTTGGGACCAGTGGGCCGCGGGTTCAAATCCTGCCACCCCGACCATTTTAAAAAACATACGTGGGCCTTTAGCTCAGTTGGTCAGAGCGTCCGGCTCATAACCGGCAGGTCCTGGGTTCGAGTCCCCGAAGGCCCACCATGTATATGCCCAGATAGCTCAGTAGGTAGAGCAGGGGACTGAAAATCCCCGTGTCCTTGGTTCAATTCCGAGTCTGGGCACCATATTACTATTAAGGCAGCTTCTCGCAGACAGATTAAGTCCGAGGGGTTGTTTTTTTATGACCTAACCCCATTTGCTTCGCAAATGGCCTTTCTGTCCCAAGCTTTGCTTGGCTAGGCAGAATGGACAGCAACAGGCAAAGCCTGTTGGAGTGAAACGTTGTAGGTAGGTCAGCAGTAGACTCTTATAACAATATGTATAGGGTCTTTGCATAAGTCCTGTCACAGTTTGCTGGTGCAAACTGGACTAGGGCTTTAAAATGCAGAAATTGTCGAGCTTTAGCGAGAGTGCAATTTTTCAGTTATGACCGTTGAAATTTCAATTGTTTCAGAGAACGTTACAATTCTTCAAATAATAGTTTAGGTAACAATTTTAGATATGGAATAAATTGGGCAAACTCCCAGCAGATCCTGCTGAACCCTGTGCTCTCCTGAAAAATTAGGTTTAAAACTAGGTTCAAAATTAGGTTCAAAATTAATCCCAAGTTAGAGTCAAAATCAGTGCTAAACTTTTTCAAAAAATAAACATTAATTACAAAAAAGAATACTTTCTTGCGGTTGATGCTGTTAATATTGGATTTCAACCTGAAACATGCTATAATACGAACTAAAGTCAAAATATAGGCAGAGACAGTGGAGTATTAAATAAGACTTGCTACCACGAAGAAAGGACGCTGAGCAATGCTTAAAATATTTGTTTGTGATGATGAGGCTATAGAGCGGGAAAAGATTGCAGATAATCTGCAGGCGTATAGGGCGGCGCATCGTGAGCACGGCATCGAATTTGACATATATTCATCTGCATTTGAAATGCTGGAGGCCCTTGATAAAACCAGCGGGCCTGATATTGCATTGCTGGACATCTGCATGCCAGGTATGCTTGGAACTGAACTTGCGAGGGATATTCTCCGCTTATATGAAAAAACCGACATAATTTTTTTGACTAACAGTTCGGATTACGCGGTAGATGCCTTTTCATTGCACGCTGCGGACTACATATGCAAGCCATACACGCAGGAGAAATTTGATGCAGCTTTAGACCGTGTTATTGCCATGCGCAGGCAAAGGACATGGGCTCTTATTTCCTGCAGGGGAGAAGTACATCGCATTGCTCTGGAGGATATTCTGTACATAGAAACCAGAGATAAGCAGCGCGTTTTTTGCCTGACTACCGGAAAAAAACTATCTGTGCGTATGACTGCCGCTCAATTGCAGGAATGTATTTCGGGAGGAAAAGGCATGGCAATGTGTGGTGCTTCATACATGGTGAATTTAGGTCATGTCCGTTGCTTTTCCGGTACAGATCTGGTAATGGATGACGGTACGCTCATTCATATTCCAAGACGGTGCCGCGCACAGATCAAACAGGATTATTTCGATTTTTACTTAAAGGAGGCAGGAAACTGATGCTGGAAATTCAAAAAATCGTAATCGTTTTCTTTGTCAGTTTGCTGCTGTTTGCAATGCATCTTACTGCCGGGCTTCTGCTGCAGGAAAGAAAATACTCGGTAAAAAAGACGGCTATGCTGTGGGCTTTGGCGTGGCTTGGACTTTTTCTGGATTTCTATTTATGCTATAGCCTTTTGCCGCAGCCTGTTCGGTTTCCTGCTGCTTTTCTCATCGGCTTCCTATGCTTTCTGGGGATCTTTATATATGTCTCAGCAGATGGATTTTGGAAAAAATGCTATCTGTGGATCACCTACGGCTGTGTTTTCTGTGTTTCATGGTGCGTGTCTGTTTATTTGCGAGTTATTGTCTTTCCGAATGTGACAGAAGCTTCTGCGTATATTATGCGCTGTATATTTGTTATCATTATTTGTTTTCCAATACTGCTTGCATATCGGCAATACGGCAAGCCGCTTATTCGTGAAGTCAGCGGGTTTCACTCAAAAAACTGGAGAACACTGTGTATAGTTTCATTGTTGTACTTTCTTATGTTTGTGATTGTTTCAACAAAAATACGCGCAGACGATGGTGTTCATTCTGACACAATGTTTCTTTTTCTGCTGATTGTCGGCTCTTTTGCCGCTGCAAACATACTTATTATAAGCAACATCTACCAGATGCGAAAAGAAGTCAGAGATGAACTTGGAAAGCGTAAAGTGGAGTATCTGTACGACTATATGGAAAAGGTAAGAAAAAATGAGCAGAATAACCGGAGGATCCGTCACGATCTGCGTCATCACGATGAACGTATTGCGGCTATGGCAAGAGAAGGCGATACAGATGGCATACTAAAATATCTGGGACAGGACAGAACCCGGTATGAGAGTTTTCCTGTATGGTGTCCTAACATTACAGTCAACAGTATCCTGAGCTCTTTTGCAGGCAAGGCAAAAGAGGCGGGCATAGAATTTGAAGCTCATGCAGACACTCCGGAACAGTCAGGGGTTGCTGACGTGGACTTTGTGGCTGTCCTTGCCAATCTTTTAGAAAATGCGCTCAATGCCTGCATTGAAATTGAAAGCTTTGGACCTGTTCGCGTTAATATCAGACGCGTAGACATGAAGCTGGTGATTGCTGTCAGTAATCCCTGCGCGGACTTGAAACTGGAAAACGGTCTGCCGGCTGCGCGGGGGATTGGAATTGACAGCATTATTTACTCATCGCTCAAGTATCAGGGAGAAATCAATTACAAAATCCAGGGAGATATTTGCACTGCCTGTGTGATTTTGAATTTGTAATATATATTATTTCAAATTGTGTAAAACCGCCTTTGGGCGGTTTTTTCAGTTAGTGACCAATTTCGGAATTAAAACGACCAAATCCGACATTTTTTTAAATCGATAGCGCCAATTTATTATAATTTCTTTAATAACATTTTCAATCTTGATATTATTGTCTTTCAGAGAAAGGAGGGCGGGATAGATTGAGCATAGATGAAATCATTTATAAGACGTTAATAGACGGAGATTCCTACAGTACTTTACTGGAAGGTCTGTGGATAACGGTACAGATTTCTCTGCTTTCAGTGCTGCTGGGAACAATCCTTGGAGTAGCTGTCTGCGCCATGCGAAAAAGCAGAGTTAAGCTTATCCGCAGTATTGCAGCAGTGTATATTGCAGTTGTAAGGGGAAGTCCGGTACTGCTGCTTTTGATGCTGATGTACTATGTGGTGTTTGCCGGCAGCGGTGTACCGGCGACTATGGTAGCTGTAGCTGCATTTTCGCTTCATATGGGTGCATATACGGCAGCCTGTTTTTATTCTGCCATCAACGCGACTGATGCAATGCAGGTTGAAGCGGCAAGAACTCTGGGATTTTCCAGATGGCAGGCATTTACCCTGATTACATTACCGCAGACAGCCAAGATAGCAAAAGGAACCTATCAGTCTACTGTTGTTACACTGATACAATGGACCAGCGTTGTAGGTTATGTTACTATCACTGATTTGACGAGGGTCATAAACAATATCGGCAGCCGCACGATGCAGCCTCTGTTTATGATTCTGGTAGGACTGCTGCTGTATCTTGGAATGGCCTATCTGTGCTATGGCGTGTTTGCTTTTGCTGACAGTCTGTCTGCATGGAAAAAGAACAGGAGGCTGAAAACATGAGCATGATCCGAGTTGAAAAATTATCCAAAGCCTTTGGCTCATTGCAGGTTCTTAAAGATGTAAATCTGACGGTCGAAAAAGGGGAAAGGATAGTCATAATCGGCGGCTCCGGCTGCGGAAAGAGTGTTTTTCTCCGCTGTATGGATTTTCTGGAAACTCCGGATGAGGGAGCTGTTTTTATCGGAGATGAAAAACTGACGTCAAATCAGGCGGATTTAAATCGTATCCGGCGCAAAGTCGGAATGGTCTACCAGGGCTTTCATTTGTTTTCCCATATGAATGTGCTGGATAATATTACACTGGCACCAATTAAATTACTTGGAATGTCAAGAGAGGAAGCCGAAAAGAAAGCGGAAACACTGCTTAAAATGGTGGGCCTGGAGGGTAAGAAATACATGATGCCTGATATACTGTCAGGCGGTCAGAAGCAGAGGATTGCCATTGTTCGCTGTCTTGCAATGGAACCTGAGATTATGCTGTTTGACGAGCCGACTTCAGCGCTTGATCCAACCATGGTTGGCGAAGTGCTTGCAACCCTGAGGCTTCTTGCAAAACAGGGTATGACAATGGTAATTGTCACTCATGAGATGGATTTTGCAAAAGAAATCGCCAGCAGAATTCTCTATATGGATGAACAGGGGATTTATGAAGAAGGAACACCAGAGGAAATTTTTGATGCCCCGAAAAGGAAGAAAACCAGAGACTTTATCCATAAGATGAAATACTTTTCATGGCGGATTGAAACCAGGGACTTTGATCTGATGCAGCTTCAGGGCAATATCCACAGCTTTGCCGGTCGATATGGGCTGGACAATAAAAGAGCTAACCGTCTGCAGCTTTGTACAGAGGAACTGATCTACGAAATGCTGAACTACGGGCAGCCCGATGGTGATCCGGATATGGAGATACAGATTTCCTTTGATGAACGGGATAAATGCGCAGTAATCGGATTACGCTGCAGAGGAGAAAGCTACAATCCTTTTGAAACAGAGTCCGGCGATGAAATTCATCTGGGAGTTACAATCTTAAAAAATACTGCAAAGCGGCTGGATTATCGCTTTGATGGTGAAAATAATTATTTTGAAATTGAATTATAGGAGGAAAAGTGAAATGAAAAAAATGTGTAAACTTGTAAGCGCAATACTGCTTTTGGTACTGCTTCTCACAGTGGCAGGATGCGGCGGACAGAACGGTTCGGCAGAGGAAGAAAATATCCAGTGCGGTATCATGAACTGGCAGGAGCCTAATGATCTTGAGATATTTCCTGAGCCTGCGCTGGGCGAATGGAAACAGTACAGCAGCCTGACTGCTATGGTACTGGATCTGAATGCCGGAAATGTTGAATATCTGCTTGTACCGGCTTCAGTAGCAAGTTATTTAAAAGCCCAGGATGATACTCTGACTATTGCTCCGGGCGGTGCCGGTGTTCCTACGGAAATACGCATGGCGGTTCGTTCAGATGATACAGAGCTCTACAATACTTTACAGGATGGCATTCAGGCGCTCAAGGGTGACGGAAGTCTGGATACACTGATTGATACATATATCACAAATATCTCGACAGACGGATCTGAAGACAGCTCACAGCAGGGAACAGAGGACTCCTATGTGGTAGGTGTAACCGGGGATTTACCGCCGCTTGATTATGTGGCTGCGGATGGAACTCCTGCAGGTTTTAATGTGGCGCTGATGAATGCGATTTCAGATAAAATGAATGTGCCGTTTACATTTGTACAGGTTGAGGCAGATGCCAGACTGTCTGCCCTGAGCAGTGGGAAAATTGACGTAATCTTCTGGTACGGCAACGTGCAGGGATACACATCAGAGAAGGACGAACTGCTGATTACGGACGAATACTATACAGACACGGTTTACTATGTAACCAAGTCATTTGATATGGACAAAATTCTGGAGGCTATGGATAAGCAGTAGACTGCAGGCTTTGCAGGAAAAATGAGAAGGAGTAAACAAAAATGCGTAAAATTATATCATTGCTTCTGGCGACGCTTTTAATCGTTGTCTGTATGGCAGGGGCTGGTTGCTCCTCAAAGGAAAAAAGCCCGGTGGAAGGGAAAAAAGTGGCATATATCATGTATATGTCGTCATCCTCCATATTTGAAATGTGGTCTGAAGCCTTTGAGAACGCCGCAGAGTCTCTCGGCATGACAGCGGATACTTTTTTCTGTAATGACAGCGATGAAAAATGGAAAAACAGAATTATACAGTGTGCGAAAGACGGCTATGACGGACTGATGGTATCCCATGGAGGAGTTGATTATGCATGGGAATTCCTTTCAGGAGTTTTAGAAGAATATCCGGATTTGAAAATTGCAACCTTTGACACCTATTTCCGTGATGAAAGCGGTGATACAAAAACAATTGACGGTGTGGTTCAGCTGTTTCAGAAGGACTCCGGACTTGCGGCATCTCTGGTAGAGGAAATTCTGAACATGTATCCTGACAAGACGGAGAATAAAGAGCCCGTTAACATCCTGCAGGTGCAGGACGAGAACTATATTATCGCTTTTGACCGCCGCCAGATCGGTTATGAGCTGTATGAAACAGTGGGAAAAATCAGAACCCTGGAGCAAATGGCACCGGAGGATCATCTCAGTCCCGTATCGTCAATGAAGGAAGAAGCAAAAAAAATCATAGGTAAATACAGGGAAGGTGAAATAGACGCCATATGGTGCTGCTATGACGCCTATGCCAAAGGAGTATATCAGGCGCTCAGGGAACTGGGCAGCGATATTCCAATGGTATCGGTGGATATCTGTGACGAGGATATTCAGTTTATGGCAGAGGGGCTGAACTGGAAGGCCTGCGCTACAACCAACTGGACCCTGAACGGAGAATTTGCCTGCCGGGTACTGGCTCTGGAAATGGCCGGACAGTATGAGGATATTGAGGCAGCTTCCAGCTACTACAAGAGTCCGGGAATGTGGATGGAAATTCCGTCAGTAGTGGTAACACAGGAACAGATTATGTCCGGACAGAACATTACAACAAAAAATCTTTCGGACGTAGCGGAGGCTTCATATACGGATAAAAGCTGGATGCCGTCCTGTGACTGGATGAAGTCTGCGCTTGAAAACTAACCGCAAGGTATTCCGTAAGATAAAACCGGCAGCCTTCAATGCCGGAAAAGTATTGACAACAACAAGATAAGGACGGAAGAAAAAATGAAAAACTGCAGTAATGTGAGACCTTGTCCATGTACATATAACTGTCCGCGACACGGAAGATGTTGCGAATGTGTGGCACATCACAGGGATAATGATGAAGGAGTGCCGGGCTGCTTCTTTTCTGCTGAAGCAGAGGCAACATACGACAGAAGTATAGAGGCGCTTTGCCGGGACAGAGGTATTGTGCCCGCAGAATAAACAAAGAATTTAAAATGAAGTGTGTGAGTTAACGGCGACAGAGAACTTACGCACTTTATTTTTATATAAAAGTGCGGTATATTTTAAGAAGGGCTTATGAATACCTCAAAAGCAGAAGCTTATGGCAGCTGCTTAGCCCTATTTGAGAACTGACTATAAACAAGGTGACACTATGTATTGTGATATGACTAAAGGAAAAATATTAAAAGGGCTGGTAATATTTGCTCTGCCTATGATGGCAGGCAATCTGCTGCAGCAGATGTACAATATTGCAGATACAATTATTGTGGGGCAGGTTGTGGGAAGAGCTGCGCTTGCGGCAGTAGGCTCATCATATACACTTATGGTATTTCTGACTTCTGTTTTTCTGGGGCTTGCCATGGGTGCCGGAGCAGTTTTTTCAATTTACTTCGGCAAGAAAGATATTGCATCATTCAGAAGTGCAGCAGCTCATTCATTTGCACTTATAATGCTTACTGCACTTGTGATAAATATCCTGATATATGTGTTTACTGACGATATTCTTAAGTTTCTGCAGGTGCCCACAGATGTATATGCGCCTATGAAGCAGTATCTCAATATAATTTTTGCAGGACTTATGGCGACAGCTCTGTATAATTTCCTGTCCTGCCTGCTTAGAGCGGCGGGCAATTCTGTAACGCCTCTGTGGTTTCTGGGAATTGCGGCATTTCTTAATATAGGGCTTGATATTCTGTTTGTAATATATTTTGACTATGGAATTTCAGGCGCAGCCTTTGCAACTGTTATCGCACAGTACATATCAGCCATAGGGCTTCTTATCTATACTCTGATATTCTGCAGAGAATTTGTGCCGCGCAGAGAGGATATTAAATGGAACGGCAAAATTTTTGCGCAGATATGCCACCTGTCAGTTATGACATGCATACAGCAGTCTGTAATGAATCTGGGTATTCTGCTTGTTCAAAGACTTGTAGACAGCTTCGGCGCAGTTACAATGGCGGCTTTTGCAGCAGCAGTCAAAATAGACTCCTTTGCATATCTGCCGGTGCAGGATTTCGGCAATGCATTTTCAACATTCGCTGCGCAAAACTACGGTGCGGGGCAGAGCGGCAGAATTAAAGAGGCTCTCAAAAAAGCCACCATATTAAGCGCCGCATTTTCTTCTGCGGTAGCTGCTGCAGTATTCATATTCGCAGAGTCTCTTATGCGTATATTTGTAAACGCATCTGAAACAGAGGTTATAGCTGCAGGAGTCAGATATCTTCATATCGAGGGAGTATTCTATGCGGGCATAGGCTGCCTGTTTCTGCTTTACGGCTTTTACAGAGCAGTCGAAAAGCCGGGCATGTCGGTGGTGCTTACCGTAATATCACTGGGAACAAGAGTGTTGCTTGCATATCTTCTGGCAGGAATTATAGGGGAAACAGGTATATGGATATCAGTCCCTATAGGCTGGCTGCTGGCAGACATTACAGGTTACGGCTACTGCATTTTAAAACGGAAAAAACTTTTTTCAGACTGACAATATATATGTGTTCTGATATAATGGGGGAAACAATATAGATAGCTTATAGCTGCTGTTTTGCAGCGGACTGGAGGAGAGTATGAAATACAAAATAGAGGGCGGCAATCTGCCGGTGGTTATATGTGAGCTTGAAGCGGGAGAAACTCTCATAACCGAGGGCGGCGCAATGAGCTGGATGTCACCTAATATAAAAATGGAAACAACCAGCAACGGAGGAGTAGGCAAGGCTCTGGGCAGAATGTTTTCGGGCGAAAAGCTTTTTCAGAACAGATATACAGCCGTAGGCGGAGACGGAATGATCGCATTTGCATCAAGCTTTCCGGGCTCCATCAGAGCCTTTGAGATAGAACCGGGAAACGAGCTTATCTGCCAGAAAGGAGTATTTCTTGCAGGAGAAGAAAGCGTCGAGCTTTCGGTATACCTTAACAAAAAACTGGGCAAGGGACTCTTCGGAGGCGAGGGCTTCATAATGCAGAAACTCAGCGGCAGAGGAACTGTTTTCGGCGAATTTGACGGACACATTGTTGAATACGAGCTTGCGGCAGGTCAGCAGATAGTAATTGATACAGGTCATCTTGCGGCAATGTCTGCAACCTGCAAAATGGATATTCAGATGGTGCAGGGCGCAAAAAATATGCTTTTCGGCGGTGAGGGACTGTTTAATACAGTTGTTACAGGTCCGGGACATGTATGGATACAGACAATGCCTCTTGCAAACGTTGCAGGCGTTCTCAGTCCATATATTTCAACAGGAAACAACTAGACGGCATTTTTTCATTGCAAACAGGCTGCTTTTTCTGTAAAATGGATATATTAATACAATGCGGAGGATATTATGGCTCAGTTATATTACAGATACAGCACAATGAACGCGGGCAAGTCCATAGAACTCATCAAGGTTGCATACAACTATGAGGAGAGAGGGCAGCGTGTTATGACACTGCTTCCTGCTATAGATGACAGATACGGCGTAGGCGTTATAACTTCGAGGATAGGCATACAGCGTGAGGCTATGCTGGTCAAGGACGACACCAATATACTGGAGCTGTTTCTTGCCGAAAAAGAAAAGGGCAATATAGACTGCGTGCTTATAGATGAATGTCAGTTCCTCAGGAAACATCACGTCGAAGAACTGATTGAAATTGTAGACACTTTCAATGTACCCGTAATGGCATACGGTCTCAAAAACGATTTCAGAAACCAGCTTTTTGAAGGCTCCTACTATATGCTGATATATGCAGATAAGATAGAGGAAATCAAGACGATATGCTGGTGCGGCCGCAAGGCTACAATGGTAGCCAGAGTCGTTGACGGCAAAATAGTCAAGCAGGGCGAGCAGATTGTAATCGGCGGCAACGATATGTATGTATCGCTGTGCAGGAAGCACTACAACGACGGCAGACTCGGACCCGACGAGAGCAAGCCTGAATAATTTTTTAAAATAAAATTTACCAGTTAATTTACAGACTTTTATATGAGTAAAAGTTTTTTCTCTGAAAAAAATATATTGTGGACAATAAATTTTCAGAGAGGAGCTGAGTAAATTGAAAAAAACAAAAAGCATAATTGCAGTTATGGCTCTTATGGCGCTGCTGACATTCGCAGGCTGCGGTGAAAACGGCAATGATATGAACGATACCACGCAGACACCGGGCAATGCGACAGAGGATAACTACAACAACGGTACAGACAGCAACTACGACAGAAACGATGACGCTGACAAGAACCTCAAGGACGATGCGGCAGACAACCATAACGATGGTATGACCGACAATAATGCGGATAATAACGATACCAACAGAAACTAAAAGACAAAAAGGTGGCAATGCCGCCTTTTTTGCGATAGAATATTAATATGAGCAGAAAAAACAACAGAAAACAAAGACCGGCAGTTACCGGCATACTAAGTAAACACAAAAAAGGCTTCGGTTTTGTGATACCCGATGAGGGAAGCTTTGACAGAGACATATTCATATCACCCTCTGATATGAACGGAGCTATGGAGGGCGACAGAGTAGAGGTGGATTTAATACCCGAATACCTGTGGGAGCAGTCGCCTCAGGGCGTAATAACCAGAGTTACAGACAGGAAACTCAAAGAAGTGGCAGGATTTTTTGACAAGGGCAAAAAATTCGGCTTTGTCGTGCCTGTAGACAGGAAGCACAACGAGGATATTTATATACCCAAGAAAGCTTTCAGCGGAGCTAAGAACGGCGATATTGTAGTTGCAGCTATAACCGGCTATCCTGACCGCAAAAACAGCGCAGAGGGCAAAATAACGGGCATACTGGCAAGAGCAGGCGAGCCCGGAGGTGATATCAAGGCGATAATCCGTCAGAGAGGGCTTTTCTTTACATTTCCGTCAAAGGCTGCGGCGCAGGCCAAAGCTATTTCAAAGGCAGGCGCAGGTGAGCAGGATATGGCGGGACGGAAAGACCTGCGGGGAGAGAATATAATTACTATAGACGGGGCGGACTCCAAGGATTTTGATGATGCCGTATCGGTTAAAAGGCTTGACAACGGCAACTTCCTTCTGGGAGTTCACATTGCTGATGTAAGCCATTATATAGGCGAGGACTCGCCGTTAGACAGGGAAGCCCTCAAGAGAGGCAACAGCGTATATATAATCAATCAGGTTGTGCCTATGCTTCCAAAGGAGCTTTCAAACGGCATATGCAGTCTGAATGAGGGCGAGGACAGACTTACTCTGTCTGTTGATATGGAGATAACTCCTGCAGGAGATATTACGGAGCACAATATATATGAGAGCGTAATCAGGTCAAAGCACCGCATGGTATATACTGACGTGTCGGATATAATTGAAAATGACGACAGGGAGCTTGCCGCAAGGTACAGCGATATATATGATATGCTTATGGATATGAAAGAGCTGGCGCAGATACTGCAAAGCAAAAGAGAGGCAGCCGGAAGTCTTGATTTTGATCTTGATGAGGCATATATAACTCTTGACAAAAATGGCATACCGGTAAGTGTTGACCTGTGCGAAAGACGTGCGGCAAACAGAATGATAGAGGAATTTATGCTGGCTGCAAACAGAACTGTTGCAGAGCAGTTTTACTGGCTTGAGCTGCCGTTTGTATACAGGGTTCACGAGAAGCCCGACGCGGAGAAAATGCAGGAATTCAGGACATTTCTGATGGGACTTTCAATCAGGCTCAAATGTGAAAGCGGCAACATACACCCTAAGGCATTAAACGAGGTTTTGGAGCAGGTTGCGGGCACAAGCTGCGAAAACGTTGTGAATACAGTAATGCTGCGCTCCATGAAAAAAGCGTTTTATTCAACCGAGTGCGAGGGTCACTTCGGACTGTCGATGAAGTATTACTGCCATTTCACATCGCCGATAAGACGTTATCCCGACCTCATAATTCACAGGATAATCAAAGAATATCTGCACGGCGAAATCAACGATGAGCGGATAGCGGTTCTTTCCAAAAAAACGCAGGAAGCTTCTGAGAGCTCATCTGTTACGGAGCGCGCCGCAATCGAGCTTGAAAGAGACGTCGAAAAAATGAAAAAGGCTCAGTATATGTCCTATCACATAGGCGAGAGCTTCGATGGCATTATAAGCGGGATTACAGGCTACGGAATGTATGTGGAACTCGGAAATACAATAGAGGGTCTTGTCAGACTTGACCGTATGTACGATGATTATTACGATGCCTATCCTGAGCAGTACAGGATAGTGGGGCAGAGGACAAACAAGGTATATTCTCTTGGACAGAGGGTTACCGTAATTGTCTCCGATGCCGATTACTACGAGGGCACCATTGACTTTAAACTTTGCTGAGAGCGTGGAGTATATCTCCTGCCTCGTCGGCAAAAACAGGCTTTTTTGCAATATCGCAGAGGGAGAGTATACCTACAACTCTGCCGCCTGATATTACGGGAAGTCTTCTTACACCGTATTTTGAAAACAGGAGTCCGGCTGTATGCGAGTCCATATCGGGACTGGTGCAGACGGGCTCTTTTGTCATTATTTCTCCGGCGCTTGCGGCTCTGCCTGCCATATGGCGAAGCACCAGATCTCTGTCTGTTATTATTCCTAGAATTTCTCCCTGATCGCTGCATACGGGTACAGCCCCTATATTATTCTTTTTCATCTGCTGCGCTATCACTTCTGCGGCAGCAGAGGTATCCACACAGCTTATTCCCGGCGTCATAAGATCTTTTACAAGCATTTCTTCTGTTTCCTTTCATTAAAAAAGCAGCATATGATTATTCATATACTGCCCTTATGAAATATATATTATTCATCAGTTTTTCTGTCTGGTAGGGTTCCAGAAGCTTGGAACAAACAGAAACAGGAGTGTAAAAAGTTCAAGTCTTCCTATGAGCATAAGGAGTGACATAAACAGTTGTGAGCCGGAATTAAACATTGAGAGATTGCCCGCTGTTCCGAACATTCCCATACCTATTCCCGAATTTGACATAATTCCCGCCGCGGTTGTAAGGGTTGTTTCAAAATCCAGATTATTAAGCGAAAGTATGACGCAGCTTACTATATATACGAGTAAATAAACCAGTATAAATGTTGAAATCTGTGATACCATAGGACCTGAAACAGCTTTGCCGCCTATTTTTACGGCAACTACCGAGCGAGGATGTATCCTGCGCTTGAAGCCTCTGAAGATGAGCTTCATCATAACCACGACTCTGATAACCTTGATGCCTCCGCCTGTAGATGCGGCGCAGCCCCCGATAAACATAAGCATAAACAGAAGCAGCTTTGATAAGACAGGCCAGCTCATAAAGTTTGTGAAAGTGAAGCCTGAGGTTGATATGAAGCTTACAACCTGTATAAATGCGTATCGAAGCGATGAGAATATGCCGTCGTAAATTCCGTTTATCCAGAGATTAACTGTTATTATAACTGTTACGATCGCAACTATTCCGAGAAATGCCCGAAGCTCCGTATTTCCGAAAAACTCTTTGATTCTTCTGTTTAACAGGAAATAGTAGAGGTTGAAGTTTATCGAGGCAAATATGGTGAAAACGGTTATAACTATTTCGACATAGAAACTCTCATAAAATGCAAGCCCTGTTTCATGAGTTATTATTCCGCTGGTGCTTATGGTCGAGAGAGTATTTACAAGTGCATCAAATACAGTCATTTTGCTGTTGAAGATAAGCATGAAAAACTCAATAAGGGAAAGCGCTAGGTACATTATATAGAGTATGCGCGCAGAGTCACTTATCCTGTTGGACAGTTTATCCACTTTAGGCGCAGGGGTTTCGGCTTTTGCTATGTTCTGTCCGCCTATTCCCATTGCGGGAAGTATTGAAACAGCAAGGATAAGTATTCCCATACCGCCCAGCCAGTGAGCCACAGCCTTAAAGAGAATAAGGCTTTTGGGACCTAGAAATCCGTCTACAGAGGTTGCGCCTGTTGTTGTAAAGCCTGCGGTTGATTCAAACACAGACTGGGCAAAGGTGAAACCCTCTCCTGAAAACATATACGGAAAAGCTCCAAAAAGGCAGCTTACTATCCAGCAGGCTGCAACTATGAGAAATCCGTCTCTGGCGCTTATATGTCTGTAGCGCGCAGGGACTGCTTTATATATGAGAAATCCCGCCGCGGTAAACAGCACGAAGAAAAACGCAAATGCTTTGAGGCAGGCCGTTTCTCCGTAATAGGCAGCGCATATGATTGAGGGAATCATGCTTATGCCCGTTACTGCAAGTATCAGTGATGAAATTTTAATAAGTATTTTGTAATTGAAGTCCATAATCTCACCTGATTAATATCTGTCCGGGTTCCAGTAATGCGGTATTAAAAATGCGAGGAAAGTAAACAGCTCAAGTCTTCCCGCTATCATAAGAAATGAAAGCACGCATTTGGACCAGCCGGAGAATATGCTGAAATTAAGCGCAGGACCCACAAGATTAAATCCGGGACCTACATTGCCTATGCAGGTTATTACCGCAGAGGCTGTGGTAGTCATATCGTAGTTGTCAACAGCAACCAGCAGCGAGCCTATGGCGATAAGCACAATATACAGGAACACGAAGCTTGTTACATTGCTGACAAGGTCGTTTGAAAGGTTGTTGTTTTTGAGCTTGATTTTTATTACTGCATTCGGGTGCAGTCTGGTGCCTATGCTTCTCTTGACAAGTTTCAGAAGCACCATTATACGCACAACCTTGACTCCGCCTGCCGTAGATGAGGCGCAGCCGCCTACGAAAAACAGCAGGAATAAAAGCGCCTTGGCAAACTGAGGCCACAGGTCATAGTCTGCCGTTGCAAAGCCTGTAGTAGTCAGTATGGATATAACCTGGAAGAATGAATCCGAAACAGCGCTGCCGATACTTTCACTGCTTCCGGAGATAATCAGGGTTACCGCTATAAGTACTGAAACAGATAGCGTAATCAGCGCATAGAGTCTGAATTCCGGGTTTTGCCAGAATACCTTAATTCCTCTGCGAAGCCCTGCAAAGTACAGATTAAAGCTGACGCCGCAAAGGAACATAAACAGCATTATGACTATTTCGATATACAGACTGTCAAAGTGCGCAATGCTGTCGTTGTAGTTTGAAAATCCGCCTGTACCCACGCTTCCGAAAGTGTGTATGGAGGCATCAAATAAATTCATTCCTCCGAACATAAGCAGAATTATCTCAGCAACTGTAAAAATCAGATAGATGCTGTAGAGCTGACGGGCAGTATCGGACAGCTTGGAGCTTGTCTTATCTATGGACGGACCTGTTGACTCCAGCGCTATATTCTGTTTGCCTTTTGAAAGTATAGGGGTTATGGCTATTGCAAGTATCAGTATTCCCATGCCGCCCAGCCAGTGGGTGAATGAACGCCAGAAAAGCATGCCCTGTGACATGGCCTCTATATCAGTAAGGATTGTGGCGCCTGTAGTCGAAAAGCCCGAACAGCTTTCAAACACCGCATCTGCAAAGTTTGGGATGTCGCCCGAAATAACAAAGGGCAGCGCGCCGATAAGGGGAAACAGTATCCATATCAGTGATACGATAAAAAAGCCCTCGCGTATTCTAATCGGACTTGCAGAAGGCTTTACGGATATTCTTAATATGAAACCTGCGATAAATACGGCAACTGCTATTTTTAAAAATGTGAAGGCATTGCTGTACTCGCTGTATATAAATGATACGATAACAGGCAGTACAAATGTGGCAGAAATCACCATAAGAATTCTGCCTATAATATTTGAAATTGCCCTGTAGTTTAAATTCATTTGAGCACTCCCCTGAAAAATCCCAGCTTGTCCTTGATGTTGATAAGCTTTTCAAGATCTTCTGTTTCATTAAGCAGTGAGAGTATCATTACGATATCTCCGTCCTGTATCTGCGCATTGCCGTCAGGAATTATAACCTGTCTGCCTCTGTGAATTGATGCTATGAGAATTCCCTCCGGAAGCTCAAGCTTATTGAGAGGCTCGAAAGTTATAGGCATTCTGTCGTCTGCAACTATCTCTATAATCTCCGCCTGTCCCTGTATAAGTGTGGAGGACAGTATGTTTTTTGTTCCCTGAATGTATCTTACTATATTGTTAGCGCTGATATCAAGAGGATTAAGCGCTATGTCGATACCCATTTTGGATATTATCTCCTCATAGCTTTCTCTGCTGATTTTGGCGATAACGTCTTCTATGCCGTGACTCTTGGCGATAAGCGCAAGCAGCAGATTATCCTCGTCAAAGCCGGTAGCGGTTATAAAGGCGTCCATTTCCTCGAAGTTCTCCTCTTCAAGAAGCGTCAGGTCTGTGGCATCGCCGTGAAGTATCATTACGTTGTTTAAATGTGTAGACAGGTAATGACATCTGTTTTTGTCTATTTCGATTATCTTGACAAATATTCCGAAATCGGAAAGTTTGGAGGCAAGATAAAGTCCTGTTTTACCTCCGCCTATAATCATTACACGCTGAATATCGGTATATTTGCCCTTTTCAATGGTGTGTTTGCTGAGAGCCGCTATCTCGAGCTTCTCGCCTACTATATACAGTATGTCGTCCTTTAGTATCTCCGTATCCCCGTGAGGTATGATAACCTTGCCGTTTCTGTCAATGGCGCCGATAAGCATATTCGGAAGAACATCGCCTACGTCGATAATCTTCTGATTTATAAGCTTTGGAATTTTGTATGCGTGACACTCAAGCAGTGATGTTTTGCTGCTGGTGAAAACACCGTTTGTAAGAGTGTTCTTTTCGATAAGATATTTGTATATCTCGTTTGTGATAAGCAGGTCGGGGTTGATGATGAAATCTATGCTCATAACCTCTTTGATGAACTCAATCTGGTTCATATGCTCAGGGTCACGAAGTCGTGCAATTACCTTGGAGCAGCCTAAAGCCTTGGCAAAAGAAGCTATTACTATGTTCTTTTCGTCATTGTCTGTTGTGGCTACAAGGAAATCGTATGAGCCTATATTGTTTTCTCTGAGAAAGGCTACGCTTTTGGCATTGCCTGCAATGGTCATTACGTCCATCTGTGAGGACAGCTTGTCCAGCAGGTTTTCGTCCTTATCTATTACGGTAATGGAATTACCGCCTGTAATCATTGATTCTATAACTCTAAGCCCAAGCTTGCCGGCTCCGACTATGGCTATTTTCATCTGGCACCTCCTGATGCAGTATTTGCAGTCTGCATAATTTGATGATATACTTCTATTAATAATACTAAGCCATTATACAACTGTGAATCGCAATTTGCAAGGTGTATGGTAAAAATGGGAGGCTTTATGAGAATAAAAAGACTTATAGGTGGCGAACTTATGGCAAACGGATATATAATCTCGGACAGAAGCGGCGGTGAATGCTATATTATAGATCCGGGCTATGATTATAAATATTATGTTGACTACATCAATAAAGAAAATCTGAAACTCAAAGGCATACTGCTTACGCATCATCATTACGACCATACCGGCGCGGTGGGCGATCTCAAAAAAGTGTTTGATGTGCCCGTATGTATTCACAGCAGGGATATGAGCATAGATGTATACCGCAGGAAGCCCGATGTGTTTCTTGCTGACGGTGATGTGCTTATGCTGGAAGATGAGACTTTGCAGGTTATAAATACTCCGGGGCATACTCACGGAAGCGTCTGCTTTTTCTCAGAGGCGGGCAGGCTTGCATTTACAGGCGACACTATATTTAATGTAGACCTTGGAACTACGGAGCTTGCAGACGGCAGCATGCAGGAGATGAGAGAGTCAATAATCAATATAATAGATAAATGGAGCGATGATATTACCATATATCCGGGGCACGGCGATGAGTGCACCATGGGATATGTGAGGAAAATAAACAGAGAATTTTTAGATATAGCAGGTGAGAAAAATGACAATTAAACTTATAGCACTTGACCTTGACGGTACAACCTTAAACAAAAGCGGCAGGCTTTCTGCCAGAACAAAAGCGGCTCTTGAAGAGGCTATCAGAGGCGGCGTTCATGTGGTTGTTGCAACAGGCAGAACATTCAGTGCGGTGCCTGAGGAAGTCAAGGCAATAGAGGGGATAGAATACATACTGTCATCTAACGGCGCAGAGATAAGAAATCTGCAAAAGGACGGTATGTGCATATATTCAAACTATATATCCGCAGAGGCTGTCGAAACAGCTGTGGCGGAGCTTAAAAAATGGGATTTTATGCTTGAGGTGTTTGTGGGCGGCATCGCGTATACCGACAGCGCGCACTATGAGCTTGCAAAGCAGGGCGGTCTGCCTTACAGAAACTCGCAGTATGTGGTTGATACAAGAAACCCTGTAGATGATATAATCGGGTTTACTCTTGAGCATAAGGACAGAATAGAGAATATAAATATAAATTTTGATAATCAGAGCGACCGTATGGCAATGCGTGAGATTTTGAAGAAGCTGCCTGATGTAACTCTGACTACGTCCTTTGACCATAACCTTGAGATAGGCGGGGCGACAACAAGTAAGGCTTCGGCTCTTGAGGCTCTCGGGGAGATACTGGGAGTTTCAAAGGACGAGATAATGGCCTGCGGCGACAGTCCCAATGACGGTGCAATGATGTCGATAGCAGGGCTTCCGGTGGCTGTGGGAAATGCCAAAGATGAAATCAAAGCGATGGCTGCCTATGTGACGGATACAAACGACAATGACGGAGTGGCAAAAGCAGTAGAAAAATTCGTGCTTGAGGGGTAGAGGAGTAATTGGAAGTAAGTATAAAATTATTTTTTAATATAATCTGACCGGCATATAATTAGTGATTGATTTTTTCGCAAAAAATGCATATAATAATTATGGATAGAGAACTATCCTCGGGAGAGCTCCTGCCATATAAGTGGAGGATTTTAAAAACAAGGAGGGCGTTTGCTCTCTTTTTTTCTACAGAAATCATTTATAGGGAGAGATTAAGGAAGCGAGGTTTACGATGAAGAATAATAATGCATTGTTTTACACCTGCAGCTTGATTGAATATATTGGAAGAATTACAAAGCAACGACGTTCTGTTATTGTGAAATACCTTGGGGCGGGTACCATAAAAAGAATATATAAATATGCAGATATATTTCACCAACGCCGCAGGGCAGGAAGCCCCGACTTCTATAAGTCGTGGGAAGAATGCCCGCATTAGCGGCGTAATTTTTTTCAGACAATGTTTTTCGCCAGAAATATGATATAATGGTTTTGGCGAAGAAAGAGAGGCTTTGTATATGCAACAGACAA
>CAKQOW010000045.1 GCA_934256595.1 uncultured Clostridia bacterium | reverse complement strand
TGTTTTTTCAGTACATAAGCGCACACAAAAAGGGCTCATCGCCCTAACGGTTTGTTCCCGTTAATGCGACAGCCCCTTTTTTGTGCAAAAAATCATTGGAAAACAGGACAAAAGCATATAGAATATATGTAAATATGCTATGTGCAACCTCAGGTTGCGCAATTGTAAAATACATTTTATAGACAATACGAGGGCAAAACGCCATAATGAACTAAAAATATGGCGGGAGGGTGATTATGACTTTAGGAGAGAAAATATACAGGCTCAGAACTGACCGGAATCTGACGCAGGAGCAGCTTGCGGAGAAGCTGGGAGTCACAAGGCAGTCCATATCCAAATGGGAGGGCGACCTTGTCAAACCTGAAATAGAGAAGCTGAAAGCAATGGCAAAGCTTTTTGAAGTCTCACTTGACGACCTTATTTCAGATGAAGCTTCTGATAATAAGGACAAGGAAAAAACCATGGCTGAGAGCAGCCTGAACAAAAAAGAAAAACTGAATAGGATTATAATAACCGTTATAGCCTGTCTGCTTATCATAGCGATGACAGTAACTATAATTGTAATGATAAGCCTGTCACACCGCGTAAGAACTCTGGAGATGCAGTCAAGGCCATATGTAATAGACGGAAATGAAGAGAACGATAAAGATACATATTTCTCAGAGCTTGAATGGAAAGTGGCAGATGTAGACAAAGAGAATATGACGGCAGATATACATATTACTGCACAGCCTAAAAACTATAGTGACAATACAAGTCTTACTGCTGTTGCCGCGTTCAAAGACGGTAAGACCTGCACAGGCAGGCTCAAAAATGACAGCGGCAGATTTACAGGAAACGTCAGTGTGCCAATAAATGCGGAATTCATAAAAATGAGTATCAACATTGACAGTGGCGGAGAGAAGCAGATGGTGTCGCTGCCTGATGAAATTTCATTACTGTCAGAGCTTGTATGGCTGCCTGATATAGAAGTTTGCGAACAGACAGTTAAAGACTATAACTACTGCGGAATAATAAAGCTTTTGCAGCCGAGCTATTTTTCATACGAAACAGGCAGCAAAGCCCCTCAGGACGCAGAAGATATTAAGCTGTTTATAAAAATCGGAGACAATACTGTCTTTTCTGATGATGTCAGCAGAAATGATGAGGGTAATATAAAAGAGATAAGCTATGAAATCAGAAAAAAAGCGCTGCTGGAAGACGGAAGTCAGGCGCCAATGCTTTACCTGCAGTACAGAAGCAAAGCTCTTGACAGGATTATAGAGATAAGCGGGGAAATATCGGCAGGCAGTGAGGTCCGCCTGTACTATGAAACTCCGGGAGGCTATGATGATGAGCAGGAACACATATATAATGAGAATTATCATATCACAATAAAATAGACGGGAGGGCTACTATGACCTTAGGAGAAAAAATATACAAACTGAGAAATGAAAGAAATATGACGCAGGAGCAGCTTGCGGAGAAACTGGGAGTAACAAGACAGTCCATATCCAAATGGGAGGGCGATCTTGTCAAACCTGAGATAGAGAAGCTCAAAGCTATGGCAAAGCTCTTTGAAGTGTCACTTGACGACCTTATTTCAGATGAAGCGGCAGAAGCAAAACCTGCCAAAACAGACAGGCTTGAAAGGGATGTAACCATATATAAATTTGTATCAATAATTACAGCGGGCATATGCCTTGTTATGATTGTGATAATGATAGCTGTGGCTGCTAATCTGTCAGACAGGATAAGGGCGCTTGAACTGACAGGGTTTTCCCCTACTGTATATGAAGATAATGACAGCTATACTGACGATGTGTCTGAAACATTTTCGGATGTAAGCTGGAAGATAAAAGATGCTGATAAAAAGAAGCAGCAGTCAAAGCTTCACATAGAGGCGGAGCTTAAGACATATCGCGACAGCACAGAAATTACGGCAATAGCCGAAACAGACAGCGGCAAACAGTATACAGCCGCCCTTGAAAACAGCAGTGGTATGTTTAGGGGAGATGTTGCAATCCCCATAAGCGGTGAACAGATGAAGATAACTCTTGTGGTTGACAATGACGGAGAAAAACAGAAGGTAGTCATAGATGAGGGTGTATATATGCTTGAGGGAATTGCTTTGCTTCCAGATATAGATGTAATAGTTACATCGGACAAAGGGAACACACACAGCGGAATTATATATACCAATATAGATGATATAGATGAAAATGAAACAGCTTTGGCGGAAAATATTGAAGACGTAAAGGTATTCATTAAAAACAAGAATAAAGTTGTTTTTGAAAAGTCATTTTCTGCGCTGCCGGGTCTTGATAACATTGTTAACTACTCCTTTGACTGCGATAATGCCGAGTGGGATAAAGATTTTGAGGCGGGGGTTTCGTATTATGATAAAAGCATAGGTAAAACTGTAGAGATATACGGTAACTTTGACCCTACCCTGATAACAGATGACACCTCTGTTATAATAGGAACAGAGGAATACAGCTATGACGACAACTACAACATAACTCTAAAGTAAACCGCAAAATATATACAAAAGAACAAAACTTCATACAGCCTGTTGCATTTTTACGCGGCGGGCTGTATTTTAATAGCAAGAAAAGCAATGAAATTATGCCGGAGTGTGATATACTTAAAGGTATAGAAATTTTACTTCGGGAGATATATATGCTTACAGTTTTTCTAAAAATAGCAGCGATATTTGCAATGACAGCGATAGGATTTACAGCAAGCAAAACAGGCATACTTCCGGCAGAGTCCAAGAAATATCTTTCCAATCTGCTCCTATTTATAACCTCGCCATGTATGATAATAGGCTCTATGACCTCACAGACGCTGGACGCTCATACCTTTGAGCTTATGATACAGATTGTGGCAGGCTCATTCATATTCTTCCTTGCAGCTATGGCGGTTTCGTTTCTGATTGTAAAACTGATGCGCTGTGACAGGGAAGATGCAGGAGTGCTTATGGTTATAATTACGGCCGTAAACACAGGCTTTATGGGATTTCCCGTTACCAAGGCCATATTCGGCAATACATACTTCTTCCTTATGGTAATACAGAACATAGTCCTGAATATATACATTTATTCAATGATGGTATATCAGATGAACTACGGCTTTCGCAAAAAAGAGGGTATTAAGGGTATGCTTATGCCGATGCTCAATATGTGCACCTACGCGCTGATTATAGGGCTGGTGCTTATGCTTCTCAAGGTGCAGCTCCCGGATATTTTAGCCGACTTTATAAATACTATAGGCGATGCGACAATCCCTGTTTCGATGATAGTTGTGGGAGTGCAGCTTTCCGAAAGCAGCATTGGCAAAATGCTTACAAACAAACGGCTGATTACGGCGAGCCTGTGCAACGTGATACTTATACCGGCGCTTACATTTCTTGCGGTAAACTGGCTGCCGCTTGCGCCGGAATCCAAGCTTATACTCATATTTGCGGCGGCATTTCCGTGCGCTGTGGTAAGCACCGCAATAGCCCTCAAAGAAAACAGAAACGCCGCGCTTATGGCAGAGGGAGTTGCAATGACCACGCTGCTTTCCATGGGTACGCTTCCTGTGGCGGCAATCCTGCTTATGCAGCTTTATCTGTAGAGATGCAGTGAATTGAAATAATAACCTGAACAAGGAGGCTTTATATATGAACAACAAAGATTACAGCAAAACACCGCTCAGAGTACTGGTGCAGTATTTCAGACCCCATAGAGGCCTGTTTGTACTGGACCTTTCCTGCGCTCTTGTTATGGCGCTTATAGATCTGGCATTTCCTCTTGTGGCAAGAAGCTCAATGAACCAGCTTCTGCCTGCAAGACAGTTTGATACATTTTTTATGGTAATGATTATAGTTGCGGCAGCCTTTGTAATAAGGGCGGGAATGAACTATATAATCACCTACTGGGGTCATATGTTCGGCGTCAGAGTAGAGGCGGACCTGAGAGATGACCTGTTCAGACATATGCAGAGCCTTGATTTTAAATTCTTTGACAACAACAGAACAGGGCAGCTTATGAACAGAATGACAGGCGACCTGTTTGAAATCACAGAGCTTTCGCATCATGGACCGGAGGATCTGTTTGTAGCCTTTGTGACAATTGTAGGAGCCATATGCATTATGTTTACGGTTCAGTGGCAGCTTGCCCTTGTGATACTGATAATAATCCCTATATTCCTTGCGGTTGTAATGCTTTGCCGCAAGAATATGGTTACCACATCACGCAATGTCAAAATAACCATGTCTGAGATAAACGGAGAGATAGAGTCGGGACTTTCGGGCATCAGAACATCTAAAGCCTTTGCAAACGAGGAGTCGGACTACAGGAAATTCGCGCAGGCCAATGAGAAATTCAAAACAGCCAAGTGCGCCAGCTACAGCGCATTCGGTAAATTCAACTCATCGCTGGAGTACTTTATGTGCATAATGCCCGTCGTTATAATGGCGTTCGGCGGCTGGCTCATAATGAAAGACAATATGAACTATGTGGATCTTGTCACCTTTTATCTGTATATAAGCACCTTTATAAACCCAATAAGAAAGCTGGGCAACTTCACAGAAATATTTATGAACGGCTATGCGGGACTTACCAGATTTATAGATCTGATGAGACTGCAGCCTGAGGTAAAGGAGCCGGCAGAGCCTGTGAAGCCTGATGCAGTCAGAGGCAGAATAAGCATAGAAAACGTATGCTTCACCTATGACGACAAGACCAGCGTTCTGGATAATATCAACCTTGAGATAAGCGAGGGCGAAACCGTTGCAATAGTAGGTCCGTCGGGAGGCGGCAAAAGCACGCTGTGCCAGCTCATACCGAGATTTTATGATGTGGATGCGGGCTGCGTGAAGCTTGATAATGTCGATGTGAGAAGTATATCAAAGGAGACGCTTCGTAAAAATATAGGAATAGTGCAGCAGGACGTATTTCTGTTTCCGGGAACCGTCATGGAAAACATCAGATACGGCAGACCGGAGGCCACTGATGAAGAGGTGTTTGAAGCTGCGCGCAAGGCGGAGATATATGACGATATAATGAATATGCCCGATAAATTCGACTCCTATGTGGGTGAAAGAGGCGTGCTGCTTTCGGGAGGGCAGAAGCAGAGAATATCAATTTCCCGCATATTCCTCAAAAACCCGCCTGTCCTGATACTTGACGAGGCAACCTCGGCTCTTGACACAGTTACGGAAACAAGAATACAGAAAGCCTTTGACAAGCTGGCGGAGGGCAGAACCACAGTTATAATAGCACACAGACTGTCCACCATACGGGGCGCTGACAGAATTATCCTCATAGATGACGGACAGATTAAAGAGCAGGGAACACACCAGCAGCTTATGGCTGCAGGCGGTCAGTATGCTCAGCTTTACAGGTACAGCGCCATATAACGCTTCGTTCTGATTATTCTGAAAATACTCAAAACTATTGACAGGTTTGCGTTGCTGTGATAAAGTAACAAAATACTAGACAAAGAGATTGACTAAAGGTAATTTAATGGAGGTTTTAGAAAATGAAAAAGATTTTAAGCATAGTGCTGGTTTTAGCTATGGCTTTTTCCATCTGTATGGTAACAGGCTGTGGCAAGGATGATTCAACAGAAGCATCATCAGATCTTCAGTATATCCAGGATAAAGGCACTCTGGTAGTTGGCATTACGGAGTTTGCTCCTATGGACTACAAAGAAAGCAAAGACAGTAATGAATGGATCGGATTTGACGCAGACATGGCAAAAGCATTTGCTGAGAGCCTTGGAGTAGATGTTGAGTTCAAAGTTATCAACTGGGATTACAAGATTACAGAGCTTGACAACAAGGGCATCGACTGTGTATGGAACGGTATGACAATTAATGACGAGACTAAAGCAGGTATGTCAGTATCAAATGCATACTGCAAGAACGCGCAGGTTGTAGTTGTGCCAAAGAAAGATGCAGACAAATATCAGACAGTTGACAGCATCAAAGACCTGCAGTTTGCAGTTGAAGCAGGTTCCGCAGGTCAGGAACAGGCTGAAGAATACGGTCTTAACTTTATCGGAGCAGAGGCTCAGGCTGATACTCTGATGGAAGTTTCAGCAGGAACTTCACAGGCATCAATCATCGACCTTCTCATGGCAGGCGCAATGATCGGTGAAGGCACTGACTATGCAGGTCTTACATATACTGTAGAGCTTAACTCCGAAGAATACGGCGTAGGCTTCAGAAAAGGCAGCGACGTTGTTGACAAAATCAACGAGTTCTTCAAGACAGCTTATGCTGACGGCAGCATGTTAAAGATTGCTGAAAAATACGGAGTACAGGAATCCTTAATAGAGCAGAAATAAAGCAAAATAAAATAGAAACTGATGGCGAGCAGGGATAGTAAAATATCCCTGCTTAAATGTGGAGGAAATAATGTTTGAAACAGTCATATCGGCTCTTAACGAAGGATTTGTAAAGACATTTGAGATCTTTGTGGCAACACTTATCGGGGCGCTGCCGCTGGGTCTTTTGCTTGCTTTCGGAACAATGAGCAAGTTCAAGCCGCTCAAGGCGGTTACCAGAGCTATCGTATGGGTAGTCAGAGGCACTCCTCTGATGCTGCAGCTTCTGGTTGTATATTACGGTCCCGGAATGATAATGGGCAACAATATATGGGGAGTAGGCGATATAGGCAGAAATATAGCCGTATACATCGCATTTATAATTAACTATGCATGCTACTTTGCAGTAGTATACAGAGGCGGTATCGAAGGTATCCCTCAGGGGCAGCATGAGGCGGGACATGTTCTCGGCCTCACTAAAAACCAGATTTTCTTTAAGATTGTGTTTATGCAGGTAATAAAGAGAATTATGGCGCCTATGTCAAATGAAATAATAACTCTCGTAAAAGACACTTCTCTTGCAAGAATAATCCTTGTTTATGAAGTTATCTGGGCAGGCCAGACTTTCATCAAGAGCAGCGGCGTTATATGGCCTCTGTTCTTCACAGCAGTATACTACCTGCTGTTTGTAGGAATTCTTACTATCGTATTCGGCAAGATAGAGAAGAAACTGGATTATTACAGGGGGTAGAATATGGCATTACTTGAAATTAAAAATATACGCAAAAGCTTCGGTCACGTTGAAGTTCTCAAGGGCATCGATTTTACAATGGAAAAAGGCGATGTTGTTGCAATAATCGGATCGTCGGGAAGCGGTAAGACAACGCTTCTGAGGTGCATCAACTTCCTTGAAACTCCTGACCACGGCAAAATAATACTTAAAGGCGAAGAGCTTTATGACGCTGACAAAAAAGATCAGTATTCAGAGCGTGACATTCGTGAAAAAAGACTGAACTTCGGTATGGTTTTCCAGAACTTCAACCTGTTCCCTCAGTACAGCGCACTCAGAAACCTTACTCTGGCGCCTGAGCTCAGACTCAAAAACGAACATAAGGGTAAGGACAAAAAAGCCGCGCTGAAGCAGATAAGAGAAGAAGCTATGAATCTTCTCAAGACTGTAGGTCTTGAAGAAAAAGCGGCAAACTATCCTTGTCAGCTTTCAGGCGGACAGCAGCAGAGAGTTGCAATAGCAAGAGCGCTTGCAATGAAGCCTGAGGTTCTGTGCTTTGACGAGCCGACATCGGCGCTTGACCCTGAGCTTACAGTAGAGGTTTTAAAGGTTATCAAGGACCTCAAAAATCAGGGCAGGACGATGATAGTAGTAACTCACGAGATGAAATTTGCAAGAAACGTTGCAGATAAGATAATATATATGGCGGACGGAGTTATCGAAGAAATGGGAACTCCGCAGCAGCTGTTTGAAAATCCGCAGAGTGAAAAAACAAAATCATTTTTACTTAACGAAAAAGACTGATTCAGGTCGCAGCACCGGAGCCTTAAGGCTCCGGTTTGATTTTGGCCGGAAACGCGGGTATTACTTGACAATGCTGCGGTCAGGTGATATTCTTTTTTTGGCATATATAAGCGACAGGTATACAGGAGATAACGATGAGAATACTCAAAAAAATAGTTATAAACATACTTGCCTTTTTCCCTACGGCAAGGGGATTTACAGGCAGACAGGCAAAGCTTTGGGTCAGGAAGCTCTACAGAGATCTTACTGACAGAAACGGATACTCGCTGGGACAGAAGCTGTGGGCATACAGACACGGATTTATGCCGCAGCAGGTTGATGTATTCGGCATTACCAAAGACAATTACAAAGACTTTATTTCAGAGCGTGAATATATATATCTGCGGCCGCTTAACGGCAAATACAGCAAATGGGTTAATGACAGAGTTACAGTTAGAAACATTTTCAAACCATTTAAGAAGAATCTGCCCGATGTATACTATCAGTTTTCAGAAAGAGATATGGGACTTCACATAATACCTCTTGATGCTGACAAATCTAAAACCGGCAGAGAAGATGTGCTGGAGCTTATCAGGCAGAAGCAGATCGTAATACTGGCCTCTGCAGGCGGCAGGAAATCCGTTGCAATCAAAGCAGAGGGAGATATGTTTATAGCGGGAGGCACTGCCTTTAATGATAAAGAAATCTTCAATCTTATCAGAGCCTTCAGCGATGTATCGCTTCTCAGAGAATATGTGGCGCCTGTGCTTGATTTTTCGGGCTCAATAGAGGAGCACCCTGATGTTCTAAGAATAATTGCATTTAATGAAGAAGGCGATATGCCTGAAATCGGCAGCGCATACCTCAAAATCTCAAACGGCAACATCGAAAGAGAACAGGAGCTTTCAAGCAGAAGAGTAAACAGAGCTCTCGAAAAGGATGATGCGAATGATGATATAATAGAGGACGAGTATGACAGCATTGCTGCATATGTTGACCTTGAAACCGGTGTGTACAGACACGGACAGGCTCTTACAAAAGACGGAATTATCGAATTTGAAAAGCACCCGGTAACAGGCAGGCAGCTTAGCGGCAGTATCAAATGCTGGGACGAGATCAGACAGCTTGTTGACAGAATGTGCAGATTTGTGCCGCAGCTGGGACTTTTCGGACTTGATATTGTAATTACAGAGGACGGCTTTAAAATCATAGATTTCCTCAATCAGCCGCCGTATCCTCGCATCAAGCCTTTCAGCAAAAGGATTTCGTCATACTTTGCGCTTAAATACAGACAGAAAAAAGACTCTTACTCAAGACCGTCGGTAAGACTCAAAAGAGGCTTCAAAACAATCAAGCTCAAGGTAAGAGCCGCATTTGCAAAGGTATTTTATCCTAAGGGGCTCGTGCCGTATCTCAGCATCACATGGATAAGAGATGTATGTATAGATCTCTTTACAGGTAAAAACGTTAAGCTGGTGGACAAGCTGTGGGCGTACAGACACGGATTTTTGTCCTACAGACTGCCGCAGTACAATATTACAAAGGACAACCACCTCGACTATATTTCAGACTTTGAATATAAATGGCTGCGCCATATCAACGGCAAATACAGACACTGGATGGAGGACAAGATAACCGTTAAGTATATTGTTTCGGATTTCAGAGAATGTTTCCCGGGCTATTACTATTACATCAGTGTCAAAAACGGACAGAACAAGATAATTCCTATGATGGACTGCCCTGAAAACTACGGCAGCACTTATGAGGATATATTCAGACTGGTAAGAGAAAAAGGAGTGCTTGCGCTCAAGCCTGACGAGGGCTCGCACGGCAACGGCTTCTATAAATTCTGGTATCAGGACGGCAAATACTATCTGAACTTTGATGAAGCATCGGAGCAGGAGGTTCTTGATATTTTACAGGACGTAAACAATCAGTATCTTGTTACAGAATATATACAGATGCATTCACAGCTCAAGGATATATATGACGGAGCCGTAAACACTATCAGAATGATTGTGTTCAAAAAAGACGGCAGGATTCCGGAACTTGGCAACGCATATATGCGCTTCGGCTCCAAAAAGACAGGAGCGGTTGACAATATGGGAGCAGGCGGTATGTTTGCCCAGATAGATATTGAAACCGGGCATTACCACAATGCCAAAGTCATAACGGACAATCTGGAAATTGTATCGTGTCCGAGACACCCTGATACAGACGTGCTGATTGAGGGCATACTTCCTAACTGGGAAAAAACAGTCGATACAGTACTGAAGGTTGCAGAGTCCATACCTCAGCTTGAATACTTCGGATTTGACCTTGCTATTACAGAGGACGGCATCAAGTTCCCTGAAATAAACAGGTTCCCGGATTATCCTAAGATTGAGAAATACAATCCTAAGACGATAGACTATCTGCTGTATAAGCTGAAAATGAAGAAAAAGAAATTTGGCTACTACAATAAGCCTTGCAGAAAGCTTATACATCTGCCAAAGAGATAAATAATTTACGGGAGATGGATTTGTTCTGTCTCCTGTTTCATATTAAGGAGTAATATTTGATAAATAAAATGAGATTTTATGTCGCAACTTTCGGCAAAAACTATGAACATATAATTAAGAGGTATGAAGCGGGTATGGAGATAGACGGCTTCTGCCTGTCGGTAATGCTTGATGATAAAAATGAAATTAAAAGGGCAGGAGAGATTATGCAGCTTTCGGAAAGACATATACTTCACGGTCCGTTTACAGAGCTGTTTCCCGCAGCAATAGATCCGAGAGCAAGGCAGCTTGCAGCAGACAGGCTCAATCAGGCGTACGATGTATGCGGGCAGCTTGGAATTAACAGAATGGTGGTTCATTCCGGATATGTGCCTTTTGTGTACTTTAAAGAATGGCACAGGGAGCGCTCAATAGAATTCTGGCAGGAATTTATGAGTGACAAGGCAGAGAATTTTACCGTTTATATAGAAAACGTTCTTGATGATGAGCCGTATATGATGAGGGAACTGATAAAGGGAATAGCAGATAAGCGAATAAGACTCTGCATAGACACAGGCCATGCAAATGCGGCAGGAAATGTGGATATATGCGAGTGGCTTGAGGTGTTGGGAGAATATACGGGACATATTCATCTGCACAATAATTACGGCAGCGCTGATGAACATAATCCGCCTGATAAGGGCAGCATGGATATGGGTAAGGTGCTGGAGTACATAGACAGCTGCTGCGGCAGTGATACCACCATAACCATAGAGGCATATGATCTTGAAAGCTCATTTAAATGGCTTGCAGAAAGGGGATATATATGACAGAAGCAGAATTAATAAGCATAATAGATGGAATAAAACCAGTTGACAGGGAAGCGATGAAACAGGCGGAAGCAAGACTTGATACACTGGCAAAGCCGCCCGGATCGCTGGGAAATCTTGAGGATATAGCAATTCAGCTTGCGGGAATTACAGGCAGAGTGCAAAACAGTATAAGCCGCAGCGCCATTACAGTATTTGCCGCAGATAACGGAGTTACAGAGGAGGGAGTTGCCTCAGCGCCGCAGTCTGTTACATACAGCCAGACAATCAATATCTCAAGACACCTTACAGGAGTAGGAGCGCTTGCGGACTGCTTTGGCGCAGATATACTGGTTACAGACGTGGGTGTAAACGCTGACTTCCCGGAGGAAATGCTGACTCTTGATCCTGTGGTGCATGACTGCTCTGCGGGAGTATGCAGACAGACCCTTGCAGGCAGCATCGTAAACCGCAAAATAGCATACGGTACCAACAACCTTGCCAAAGAGCCTGCCATGAGCAGACATCAGGTGGTGATGGGAATATATATAGGAATTGAAGCTGCCAAGGCGGCAGGAAATACAGGACACGATATAATCGGAGTCGGTGAGATGGGCATAGGCAATACCACTTCGGCGGCGGCTGTGCTGTCTGCTCTTACGGACCTTGCTGCAGATAAGACGGCAGGCAGAGGCGGCGGACTTGACAGTGACTCCCTTGCAAAGAAAAAGCAGATTATAGACAGCGCGGTAAAACGGATAACTCCGTATGATAATAGCAGAGACAGAGTATTCGAAGTCCTGAGTCAGGTGGGCGGCTTTGACATAGCGGCAATGACGGGAGCTTTTCTCGGCGCGGCGCTTTACGGAATTCCGGCAGTTATAGACGGATACATCTCTGCCGTTTCGGCTCTTTGCGCATATATGATAAATCCTGATGTGAAAGGATATCTGTTTGGCTCCCATAAGTCCAGGGAGCCGGGCTATATGTACGCTGCATCTGCTCTGGGAATTAAACCGATGCTCGACCTTGAAATGAGACTTGGAGAGGGAAGCGGCTGTCCTCTGGCATTTCAGGTGATAAAGGGCGCCTGCGCCGTTATGCGCAATATGGCAACCCTTGATGAGGGCAATGTGGACGCTGAGTACCTCAAAAAGCTTGACAAAAAGGAAGATTTTTAAAATGAAAGTATTTATATCAGGCGGCTGCAAAAACGGCAAATCATACTTTGCCCAGAGCCTTGCAAAGCAGCTTGCGGAAGAGTCAGACGGCCATCTCTACTATATTGCAACCATGATTCCCCATGATGATGAGGACAGGGCGAGAATAAGGAGGCATATGGAGGACAGAGCCGGCTGGGGATTTGAAACCATAGAGCAGGGCAGAGATATAAAGGGGATATTTGATAAGGCTACTGAGAACGGCACCTTTCTCCTTGACAGCGTGACGGCGCTTCTTGCAAACGAGATGTTTGACGGCGGAGATGTCCATACAGAAGCATATCTTAAAATCGCAGATGAGCTTGAATATGCTGCGGGCAGAGCCTCCAATATAGTATTTGTTTCAGATTACATATATTCCGATGCGGATATTTATGACGAATTAAGCGAAAGCTACCGCAGAGGTCTTGGATATATAGACAGAGCGCTGGCGAACATATGTGACAGAGTGACAGAGGTCGCATACGGACAGATATTTGATTACAAGAGGTAAACTATGAATGTTATAAAGGGATTTTTTATGGCGTGGGGCAACTTCTGCATTGTGCCGTGCCCATGGAGAATATGGGATGAGACTTGCAGGAAGCAGATGCTGGCAATGCTTCCTGTGCTGGGACTTCTTATGGGAGCCCTGTGGTACGGTCTTGCGAGAGCGCTTCTGTGGCTTTGCATACCCGAAATGCTGATTGCCGCAGTTCTGACGGTATATCCGTTTTTTATTTCAGGGTTTATGCACCTTGACGGATATATGGACTGCTGCGATGCGATATTTTCAAGAGCGCCTCTTGAAAAGAAAAAACAGATACTCAAAGACTCAAGAGTCGGAGCTTTTGCTGTAATATGGGTGATTGTGCTGTTTCTTATGTTCTTTGCATCAATGTACAGCTTTGTAGAAACAGGCGCGGCATATATGGAAGTATTCATAGCAGTCCCTGCTATATCCAGGACTTTAGGAGCAGTCTGCATACTGGCAGGCAGGAGACTTAATGTGAGCCAGTATGAAAGCCTTGAAAGAGGCGGCGTTAAGCAGATGATTTTTATAGTAATATTTGCGGTAATGATATCCGTCGCCTGCACAGCAGTTACTTATATACAGGTGATTGTACCTCTTATTGTGTGTGCTGCAGCAGGAAGTCTTGCTTCCTTTAGAGCAGCGAAAAGTCTTGGCGGTGTCAACGGTGATATTGCAGGCTACAGCATAGTGTGGGCGGAATGCTTTGCCGTTATATGCACGGCGGTTATGTTTTAGGAGGAAGTGTATGGAACTGATTTTCGGCGGAGCATATCAGGGAAGACTTGAATATGCAAAATCAAAATACAAATTAAGAGATGAGGATATATTTGTGTGCAGTGAGGACAGGGCTGAAATAGACCTTTCAAAGCCTGCAGTTTACTGTATAGAGAAATTCCTGCTTGCCTGCATCAGAGAGGGCGGAAATCCTGCGGAGGAATTTAAGAATATATTTGATGCTCTGGCAGATAAAATAGTGATATGTACGGATATATCACAGGGGATAGTTCCAATAGATAAAGACCTCAGAGCATGGAGAGAGGAAACGGGCAGAGACATGGTTAAAATGGCAGAGGCAGCGCAGTCTGTGACAAGAATATTTGCGGGACTGCCGCTGATACTTAAATAGCGGTATGGCATTGCTTATGGCAAAACGGTACGGCATATGATATAATTAAACGGATTAAGAGATTTGAGGAGTACAAGGCTATGAAATCACATATACATCTTATAAGGCACGGCATTACAGAGGGCAACCTGAACAAGTGGTACTACGGAGCAAAGGACATACCGCTGGTGGAGCAGGGCATAGCAGAGCTCAAGGCTTCTGCCGCAGACGGAATTTATCCTGACCTTGAGGATTCCGACATATATACTTCGGGCATGCTCAGATGCCTGCAGACTCTCAATGCAATTTACGGTGATATCGAATACATGATAATTCCCGAGCTGAGAGAAATCAACTGCGGCGAATTTGAGTGCAAGAGTCACAAGGAGCTTCTGCCCGATGAAAGATACGTCATATGGTGCGATGACAAAACAGGCGATATGCCTATGCCCGGAGGAGAGAGCAGAAACGGATTTCTTGCAAGAGTGCATACGGGATTTGAAGAGCTTTTCAAAAAACACCGGCTCAAAATGCTTTCACTGCGACATTCGGGCAGAGAGGCAAGCTCAATAGCAGTCATTCACGGCGGAGTTATATCAGCTATTATGTTTGAGCTGTTTGGAGAGGGCGATATAAATAAATTCTGGAGGTGGATGCCAGACCCCGGCAGAGGCTGGAGCATCAGCATTACAGACGGCAAAGCGACAGGTTATGAAAGGATATAGATATGAGAAACATTAAACAGAACGTTACAGAGCTTATCGGAGGAACACCTCTTATCAGAATAAACAACATCGAAAAACTCGAAAATATAGACGCAGAGCTCCTGGTTAAATTTGAAGCGGTAAACCCCGGCGGAAGCGCTAAAGACAGACCTGCCCTCAATATGATAGCGGAAGCCGAAAAAGCAGGAACTCTTAAACCCGGCGGTACTATTATCGAGCCTACCAGCGGCAATACAGGTGTAGGACTTGCAATGGTTGCAGCTTCAAAGGGCTACAAGGCGATTATGGTAATGCCGGAAACTATGAGTATCGAAAGACGCAGGCTCCTTGCGGCATACGGCGCAGAGATAGTTCTTACAGAGGGCGCAAAAGGAATGGCAGGAGCTGTTTCAAAGGCTGAAGAATTAAACAAAGCAAATCCTAATTCCATAATAGCGGGACAGTTTGTAAATCCTGCAAACTCTGCTGCGCATTTTGTTTCAACAGGACCTGAAATCTGGCACGATACAGAGGGACAGATAGACATATTTGTAGCCGGAATAGGCACCGGCGGTACGATTACAGGTGTGGGAGCATATCTCAAAAAACAGAACCCGGATATTAAAATTGTTGCAGTAGAGCCTTATGACTCGCCGCTTCTTTCACAGGGCAAGGCAGGTCCGCACAAGCTGCAGGGCATAGGCGCAAACTTCGTGCCGGAAGTGCTGGATACGGATATTTATGACGAGATAATAACTGTTACCACAGAGGAGGCTATGGGAGCAATGAAAGCCCTTGCGCAAAACGAAGGTCTGTTTGCAGGGATTACAAGCGGCGCTGCCGTAAATGCGGCTGTAAGGCTTGCTAAAAGGCCCGAAAACAAAGGCAAGACAATAGTGGCCTTTCTTCCGGATACAGGGGAAAGATACCTGAGCGTGCTGGATTAGCGCCGTCTGATATTTGGAATTGACGAAACCTTTATAATATGCTATTCTATTAAAGATTTGAGGGAGTAGATGGCGCATTGTGCGTGGCAAGTCAACATACTGATTGCGAAATCTGGCTTGCATTAAATATCGAGACTCAAGGACTATAGCTAAGCTATGCCTGAAGTCTCTTTTTTTTCAGGCATTATGCCTGATTTTTTTTATGGAGGAATGTATGGGAATTATCGAAATTATACTTATAGGTGTGGGGCTTTCAATGGACGCCTTTGCCGTATCAATCTGCAAGGGACTGTCGACACAGAGGCTGAAACCCTCCCACTACCTTATAATCGGGGCGTGGTTCGGCGGCTTTCAGGCGCTGATGCCTGCAATAGGATATCTGCTGGGAGCGACCTTTGAAAAATACATCACAGCCTTTGACCACTGGATAGCGTTTATACTGCTTGTTCTAATAGGCAGCAATATGATAAAAGAAAGCTTCTCAAAGGAAGAGGAAAACACAGATGCCTCCTTTGCCTTTAAGACAATGCTTCTGATGGCAATTGCAACAAGCATAGACGCCCTTGCCGTAGGTGTAACTTTCGGACTGCTGCCGGATGTAAACATCATAGCAGCCATAACCCTTATAGGTTCTACAACATTTGTCCTTTCGGGAGTGGGTCTTAAAGTCGGAAACGTATTTGGACTCAGATACAAATCAAAGGCAGAGCTTGCAGGAGGAATTATTCTCATACTGATAGGAATAAAAATACTGCTGGAACATCTGGGAGTAATATCATTTTAAAACAATGACTGCCGCACAATTCGCTGTGCGGCAGTTTGATGGTTTTTGACTATTTGCAGAGCCCCTCAAGAAACAGGGGCAGCATGCCTGCGGAGTACTGACACAGCGAGTAATTGCCGCCGGATATGCACCAGTCGTACATAAGTCCTCTTTCAAACATAGCATAAGCTTTGGTTATATCGTTAATTGACAGACCGTCTTTGAATATACCCTGCTGCTGCCCTTCGGAAGTTACCTGTCTGAGGAGTTTGTAGTAGGTTCTGTTTGTATTGAGCAGATGACGCTCTCCGCTTGTGATAAGCTGAGTTGAAAACAGTCTGCTGAGAAGATCTACGGAAACTGTGTTTTCTATCATAAGAAACAGCTCCTGGTTCATAAATATCAGCTTGTCTATGGGAGAAAGCTCCGGATTCATAGTTTCTGCCAGCTCGTCATATTTCTCGTCAAACAGATAAGACAGAGAAGCAAGCAGCGCGTCCTTGCCCTCGAAATAGTGATAAAAGGAGCCTCTTGAGGTGCCGGAGGCCTCTACGATTTCCTCTACGGTGGTGTCATCGTAGCCCTGCTGATAAAACAGCTGCCATGCTGCAGATACGATTTTTCCTTTGGTGTTTCTTGAGTTTTTTTTCATAATCTCTCCGTTTTTATTAAAAAATTTTTTATTTATATTTTCGTATTTATTATTGTATAGAATGCATTCTACCATATAAATGTTGTTATTTCAATATATAATGTGAAAACAAATTTTAAATATCTGGAATAGTGTACAGAATTCATTCTGTGTTTCGTTCTGGTTTTAAATGTGTTACAATAGCCAAGTCAAACAGAAAGGAGAGTGTTATGGGTTTTAAACTTGCTAAATACATAGAACCGGATTTTACACAAAAGAAATTTGCAGATGCTCCCGATGCAAAGCTGATGGTTGCGCCGCACGCCAAGGCAGCGCCAAAGGGCTTTCACGCAAATTCTATTTTTCCGGAATATTTTAAGATAGACGGCAAATGGCATCTTGCCAGAGACAGCCGAATGGATGCAGTCCCCGTATGGGATGGTGAAGAAATAAAAATAATCGAATTCAGAAACATCAAAGAAGGCGATATGATAGTAACCGGCAGAACAGAAGACGCCAGTGAGGGAATTTATGTTCATGCTGACTGCTGGGAAAGAGAAAGCGAAGATGTCAAAAACACATTCAGTTTTCGCCAGAGTAGAAGCAGAGAGACATCTTTCACACAGGATTACAAAGATCTGATCGAGCTTCTGAAATACGAAAAAGCAAACAACGGTTATGTAGTATGGGTACTGGGCCCGGCCTGCAGCTTTGATGTTGAAGCCAGACGGGTAATGGGAGAGCTTATAGCGCAGGGCTACTGCCAGGCGCTTCTTGCAGGAAATGCTCTTGCTACTCATGACCTTGAGGGCGCTTATCTCGGGACAGCGCTGGGCTGCGACATAGTCAATCAGAGAGAGCATTTCAACGGTCACTACAACCATCTCGATACAATTAATGCCATCAATACATATGAGTCAATCCCGGCCTTCATAGAAGGCGAGGGCATAGACAGCGGAATTATATACAACTGTGTTAAACACAATGTACCGTTTGTGCTCAACGGCTCAATCAGAGATGACGGCCCTCTCCCAGAGGTTTTTGAACATACATATATCGGGCAGGACACAATACGCTCACACGTCAGAAAAGCAACTACAGTAATAGGTATGGCAACAGTGCTTCATACCATAGCGGCGGGAAATATGACGCCGACCTACAGAGTGCTTGAGGATGGTACGATCAGACCGCTGTACTTTTATATGGTTGATACCTCTGAATTTGCGGCAAACAAGCTGGGAGACAGAGGAAGCCTTGCAGCGAAGGGCATTGTGACCAATGTACAGGATTTTATGAGAAACTTAAGTATAGGATTGAATATTTAGAAGGAGAATTATATGAACGGAGAAATTTTAGCATTTGCCTTATATTTCGTAATGATAATCGGAATAGGCATATACTTCTTTGTAAAGGGCAAAGAAAGTGACAATGAAAAAGACTACTTCCTGGGCGGAAGAGCAATGGGACCTTGGGTTACTGCAATGTCAGCGCAGGCATCGGACATGTCGGCATGGCTTCTGATGGGACTGCCCGGAAGTATTATGGCATTCGGCTTCGGCCAGATGTGGATAGGAATAGGTCTTGCGCTGGGTACTGCGGCAAACTGGATTTTCGTAGCAAAAAGACTCAGGAAATTCTCAAAGGTTGCAGGCGATGCAATTACAATTCCTCAGTATCTGAGCAACAGATTTATGGCAAAGAGCCACACACTGCAGATTATATGCGCGGTAATATTCTTTGTATGCTTCACACTTTATGTAGCATCGGGCTTTGTTGCGGGAGCTTCAGTGTTTACAACAATATTCCCTTCACTGAGCAACAGAGCGGCAATGATAATATTTGCAGTTGCAATGCTTATCTGCACATCACTGGGCGGCTTCAAGGCTGTATGCTGGACAGACTTTATACAGGGACTTCTGATGATAGCAGCGCTTCTTGCAGTTCCTATCGTAATCGTTGCGACAAAGAATATGGATACAGCGGCATTAGATGTTGTTTACTCATACACAGATGCAGTAAGCGGACAGTCTGTTGAATGTTCGTTTGGCTCAGGCGTATTCAGCGCATCATGGAAAGAAATCATATCAGGTCTTGCATGGGGTCTTGGATATTTCGGAATGCCTCACATTCTTGTAAGATTTATGTCAATAGAAAAGCCTTCAATGATTAAGAAGAGCGCTACAGTTGCTATCATATGGGTAGTATTTGCACTTCTTGCAACCTGCCTTGTAGCATACTTCGGAAGAATGTTCCTTGCAGAAGAGCTTCTTACAGCAGGCGCACAGAAAATGGTATTTGTAACCTTTGCAAGAAGGCTGTTCCCGGCATTTATAGCGGGAATACTGCTGGCAGCTATAATGGCGGCATCAATGTCAACTGCGGACTCACAGCTTCTGGTAGCTTCAAGTTCATTTACATCAGACATTTACAAGCCTATCATCAGAAAGAATGCAAGCGACAGGGAAATCCTGTGGGTAGGCAGAATAATCGTACTTATCGTATGCATTATCGCATTTATCATAGCTTCAAGCAAGGGCGAGGGAGCGCAGGCTATTATGAACCTGGTAGAAAACGCATGGGCAGGCTTCGGTTCATCATTCGGACCTGTAATACTTCTGTCAGTATTCTGGAGAAGACTTACCTACAAGGGTGCAGTTGCAGGCGTTGTAGGCGGAGCAATAACAGATGTGCTGTGGTACATCTTCCTCTCAGGCTCAACAGGAATATATGAACTGTTCCCTGGATTTATCGTAGGACTTATCTGCGCTGTTATTGCAACACTTGCAGACAAAGAACCTCACAAGGATATCGAAGAGCTGTTTGACAGAGCTATGGATCCTGAAATGAACGAATAATATATATGAACAAACAGGCGGCCGGGAAAAATCCGGTCGCCTGTTATA
>CAKQOW010000044.1 GCA_934256595.1 uncultured Clostridia bacterium | reverse complement strand
GCTGAACAGTTAAATACCTTAATCAAGGAAGTTAATCTTAAAGTAAGAACATCAAAGACAGCAAAGAAGAACATCAAGGCTGTAGTATCGGGAGATGTTAAGGCATTAACAGATGCAGGCTATACAGTTAAGTACAAGTTCTACAGATCAGAAAAGAAAGCATCAAAGTATGAAGCCAAGGCAACAAAAGCCGGCAAGACATACATCAACACTGCAGGTAAGAAAGGAACCAAGTACTACTACAAGGCAAAGGCTCTGGTATATCAGGGAGATAAGCTTGCAGGGCAGACAGTTCTTACACAGTGCAAGTATGGTGTTAGAACCTGGAGTAAATAAATAACTGAAACAAGGTATAATTGAGCCTTTTCTACAGCTATATTGCTGTAAAATAAATAAGCAGAGAGCCCATTGGTATATGATATATCACTGGGTTTTCTGCTTTTGCGGCTTTTTAAGCGGTTTTTGCTTTCAGCAAATCAAAAAATAGGAGGTAAAACAGATGGAAGCAGAAAAAGCAAAAGTAAACAGAGAATTTAAAGACGGTATGTTCAGAACCCAATGTCATTAAGTTAAGCTGATTTTGAGCAAATCAGCACACAAAAATGATTTAAGGAGTAGCATCCACATGATTGGGTGCTGCTCTTTTTGCATGAAAATATACCGTTTCCTTATTAGAAAACAGTTATTTTCATTTGAAAAGCCGGTGTTTTTATGCTAATCTGTAATTGAAGCCTACAACACTTGGACTTACAACTTTTCTTGGGTAAGAACGGTTACATCGGACAGGTAAAAGAAATTTTAATATTGTAGCTTCAACGTCATATGTCTGCATTGTTTGGGTATGTTTGAAGAAATGCAGACATATTTTTATTGCCTGTGTAAAATTAATCTGCTGAGGATGCTTTCTGCCTCTGCCTTCTGTATTCAGCTCCATACAGATATACATAACGAAATTGTACATAACAAGTTCCGCATATACCTCCTTTATGCTGTCTGCTTTTTTAGAATGATATGATGCCATACCCATAGCCCATTTGCTCAGGAGATAAGCTGTTTCAATATTCCATCTGATGTGATATATCTCTTTCAGATCTTCTGCAGAGAAGGTTTCTTTAGGAAGGCTCGTAGCCAGCACTTCAAACTGACCGTTATCAAGCTGAAACCTGACAAACCTGATGGTAATCTCATAGTCAGGGGACTTTGAATTCTCAATAAAATCAAATCTCGCAGATTTGCTTAAAGACTTGTAGATCTGCGGCATTACCGCAGCAGGACCTGTTGAGTGTCTGGTTATTACAATTCTTTTTTCAATATCAAATTCCTGCGTATCAGGCAGATTAATACCTGACATAATTCCTGTACTGTCTGTATCTTTTATACGGACAACATAGTCAAACAGCCTTTCTTCCGCATTGGCAAAAAGGTTGTAGTTCTCATATCCACGATCGGCAAGAAGAATTACAGGATACTTTTCAGGCAGAGCTCTTATCATATCAGCAGCTACAGAAGCTTCACCACCTTTTGAACCTGTAAAGAAAGAAGCATCAGGAAACAGTCTGCTGCATACATCATAAAGAGTATTGAGATGTAGAAAATTACAGTGCTCCTTTGTACGTATGTTTTCCGGTTCATCCGGATTGAACGGCAATGTCAGATCCGAACCATCGACTGCCAGAAGGCGATAGCCGCGAAAGAGTTTTGGTGAAACAGGCATCTGTCTGTTGAATTCAATAAGCAGATGATAAAAAGCTTCAGGCAGAATTTTCTCACGCTGCTGAACAAAAGCTGAAACGGATGGAAACCGGCTGAAATCAAAGAAATTCATAATTTCAGTTGCCAGTGCGTTGGAACCGGCTGACAGGATAAATTTTATCATTGTCTGGAAATCAAGGGTTCTCCTGCGGGTAAAATCCTTTTCGGGATTTCTTACAAAACGGCTTTTATCATTATCCATAGACCTGACAATATTCAAAAGGGTTTCCTTAACAAACTTCGGATTATCATTCATGTTTTGCACCTCCCATCTTCTATGGGCTGCGCCGCATATCAGCCTTGATTTGTCAAGCTTTTTTCGTATTTTTTTGCAAAAAAACAGAGCATACTTTTTTGTACACTCTGTTTATCCTTATTGCTTTTCAGTATATTATATGCCTGCTTGGCTTAACTTAATGACATTGAAATAGCCCCGCACCCCCTTTTCTTTTGCCTTTTGCGTGCCGGGCATCTGTGAATTTGAGCATAAATCAAAGGAAACGGACAATATTAATATAAGACGGCTGTATTCAGAATTGTATGTTAATAACACATAAAAACCACATATTTTTTTAAATGAATTTTGTCGAAAGTATGTCACCTTTTGCCGAAATAGTGTATCATATATATATAATTTTTTAATGGAGATATTTTATGGTTTTCAGCAGCTTTGAATTTATACTTTGGTTTTTACCATTCTTTTTACTGGTTTACTATAATATTCCGGACAGACACAGAAATCTTTGTGTTTTTGTGTTCAGTCTGCTTTTTTATGCCTACGGCGCACTTGCGCAGCCGGTATATATACTTATTCTGCTGTTTTCAATATTTGCTAACTACCTGATAGGACTTTGCATTGTAGGACGCAGCAAACACAAAAACGTTTTTCTTACCATAGGGATAATAGTAAATTTAAGCGGGCTTTTTGTGTTTAAATATGCTGACTTTTTCATCGAAAACATCAATCGCTTCGGACTGGAGCTTCCTATGTGGCATCTGGTACTGCCGATAGGTATCAGCTTTTATACATTCCAGGAGATTTCATACCTTATAGATGTATACCGCGGAGAGATAAATCCGGATCTGAGTCTGCTTAATCTGGGCTCATATATTGTTATGTTTCCCCAGCTTATAGCGGGACCTATCGTACGCTATGAAACAATCCGCGAGAAGCTGGAGCACAGAGTCTGTACCAAAGAGGACTTCATATACGGAGTTAAGCTTTTTGTGGCAGGGCTGGGATCAAAGGTGCTTCTTGCCAACAGGCTTTCGGGGCTGTGGCAGGCGGCGGGCGGCATAGGTTATGAGTCCATATCCACGCCTCTTGCATGGATGGCGGCTATAGCCTACAGCTTCCAGATATATTTTGATTTTTACGGATATTCTCTTATGGCCATAGGCCTTGGCAAAATGTTCGGCTTCGATCTGCCTGAGAATTTCAGATATCCGTATATTTCAAAGTCAATGACGGAGTTCTGGCGCAGATGGCATATCACACTGGGCACGTGGTTCAGAGATTATGTATATATACCCCTTGGCGGCAACCGCAAGGGTATGGGCAGGACATATCTCAATCTGTTTATAGTCTGGACTCTGACAGGTTTCTGGCATGGGGCAAGCTGGAATTTCGTTCTTTGGGGAATGTTCCTGTTTGTGGCCATTGCAGTTGAGAAATCGGGACTTTTAAAGGTCCTCGAAAAACACAAGGCAGTTGGTCATATTTATATGATAATACTTATTCCGGTTTCTTGGATGTTCTTTGCAATCGATGACGTTTCGGACATCGGCGTGTTTTTCCAGAGAATGATCGGAGCAGGCGGTGTTAATGTATTTGCGGGTGATTTCCTTAAATACGGCGCCCAGTACGGAATATTCCTGCTGGCCGGAATTATATTCTGCACGCCGGTTCCAAGAATAATTTTCAGGAAACTGCAGAATAAATATATCAGAGCTGCAATTTTAGCAGCTATAGCGGCAGGCTCTTTCTATTGTATTTATAAAGGAATGAACGATCCGTTCCTGTACTTCAGATTTTAGGTGGATATTATGAGAGGAAACAAATCAGTCAAAATATACAGGATAATTATTGCAGTTGTTATTATAGGGTTTCTGATTGCAGGAGTGAAGATCTTTGCGGATAAGATCTCCGAAAACAAACAGTTGGACGAGCCTGAAATAAATACAAAGGAAATTCAGAAAATAGACATACTGCTTTCAAAGCAGAGCTTCAAGCCTGAACCGGTTAAGGCGGCCCTCGGCAAGTATGACGGCAACGCTGTTCTTACAACTCCTAAATTCCAGGTGGCTCCTGCCGGATATTTTGAAGATGCGCTGTTTATAGGGGATTCCAGAACCGTAGGCATTAAGGAATACGGTAACATTGAGGGCGCTGACTTCTTTGCAACCGAGGGAATGAGCGTATACAGCATATATCAGCAGAGAGTAAGCATATCGGGAGTGGGAGAGGTATCACTTAAAACCCTGTTAAAGAGCAAGGATTACGGCAAAATATATATTATGCTGGGAATAAACGAGCTTGGATACAAGCTTAGCGACAACGCGGAGGCCTACAGAAATCTGGTTGATACGATAAGAGGATATCAGCCGAATGCCATAATATATATACAGGCAAATCTTCATGTAGCCTCAAGCCGTTCAAAGACAGACAAGACCTTTAACAATAACAGAATAGACAATTACAACAACCTGCTGGCAGGCATTGCAGATAATCGCGACATATTCTATATTGATGTTAATGAGCTGTTTGATGATGCAAATGGAGGACTTGGAGAGGAATACACATCAGATGATATTCATATTATGGGTAAATACTACGGCGACTGGGGTGCGTGGATTGCAGAAAGGGTGATTGTCAGATAACCGGAGGCAGAGAAAGAGAGGGCAGATGCCATACATTAAAAGCAGCAGCTGGTTTTGCAGCAGAGTCGAAAGCCTTGAAAAAAGCATGTACCTTCTGGCCTTAAGCACAGTCAAAAACGATTACGATGCGGAAGACGCCATGCAGAGCGCCATTCTCAAGGCCTATGAGAATTTAGATCAGCTCAGAGCTGCGGATAAATTCAAACCATGGCTTTTCAGAATTCTTATAAACGAATGCTACAGGCTGCTTAACGACAAAAAATACAATGCGGATATAGACGAGCTTGCAGATATCGGTGAGAGAGAAGAAAATCTAGAGGACAGGATTACATTGTGGGAGACTGTAAACCGTCTGGATGACGAATATCGGATGGTTATAATTCTTTTTTACTATGAAGGCATGAAAATAAAGGATATTGCGAAGACTCTTGAAATTTCAGAGGCGAACGTCAAAAAAAGACTTCAGAGAGCAAGGGGGCAGTTAAGTCAGATGCTCAACAGGGAGGATTTTCAATGAAAAAAATAGACAGAAAAATCAGAAAAAATCTCAGGGCTGACGCACCTTGTGTTCCCGAAGGCTTTACAGAAACCTTCAGAAGAACTCTTGTTGCGATAAAGACAAAAAACAGACGCAGCCGCAGGAAACTGTGGCAGACGGCAGCAGTTGCGGCCGCAGCAGTTGCAGTCACCTTTGTTATTATACCAAACGCAAGTCAGAGCGCTGCATATGCGATGCAGGACATACCGGTTATAGGCAGGATAGTAGAGGTTGTAACAATAAACAAAAAACACATAAATGAAGCTGACTGGCACGAGAATGTGGAGGTTGCGCAGATTGAGGGAGACAAGGCTCTGAGCAGCCAGATTGACTGTATCAACGCGGATATCAGAGAATTGACCGATATAGCTGTCAGTCAGTTTGAGGTGGAGAGAAAGGAGCTTGACAGCCGGGGCATATCAGCTCACACCGGGCTTGATATAGACTATGAGGTGTTATCCAATACCGATGACTGGTTCACCATTAAAATAAATGTTTTTTACTCTGCGGGAAGCGGCATTACAGAGCAGTATTTTTACCATATAGACAAGGCAAGAGGTATGGTTGTCGGCCTTTCGGATATATTTGATGAGGATTTCAACTACGTTGATGAATTCAGCAATGAGGTCATAAGACAGATGAAAGCTCAGATGAAATCCGACAGCTCCAGAATGTACTGGGTAGATACAGGCGGAGATATGGGATATGAGTTTGAGGGTATAGACAGCAACCAGAATTTCTACTTTGACGAGGACGGAAATATAGTGCTGGTGTTCGGCAAATATCAGGCAGGTCCGGGTTATATGGGCTGCCCTGAATTTACAATACCTGCGAAGCTGTTCGCAAAGCATCTTAAATAAGCGATATGAAACCGTATGTAATGAAATCATGCGGTTTTTCTTTTGAGTTTATTTTCAGTTTATTTTCTGTTATACTGAAAACAGATAACAGAGATTACAAGGAGCATGATATGTTTAAGATAATGGTGGCAGAAGACGACAGAAACACTTCCAAGCTTATGAAAGCAATTATAACAAGGGGTGGCTATGAGGTTGTGTGCGCTGCTGACGGCGCGGAGGCGCTTGAGCTTATGGACAGGCAGCACATAGATTTAATAGTTCTGGATATTATGATGCCCAATATGGACGGGTATGAATTTACAGATACTCTGCGAAGCTGCGGGGATAACACGCCCATACTTATGGTTACCGCCAAAGAGCTTCCGGAGGATAAATGCAGAGGCTTTATTGCGGGGACTGACGACTATATGATTAAGCCTGTAAATGAAGAGGAGCTGCTGCTTCGGATAAAAGCGCTGCTCAGACGCGCGCGCATAGCAAACGAAAGGAAACTGTATATAGGTGATACAGTTCTTGACTATGACTCCCTGACTGTTACAAAGGGAGGAGTGTCCCAGAGTCTGCCCCAGAAGGAGTTCTGTCTGCTGTACAAGCTTTTGTCATATCCGGGCAAGATATTCACAAGAATACAGCTTATGGACGAAATCTGGGGCATGGATTCCCAGTCGGCAGATACTACCGTAAACGTGCATATAAACAGGCTGCGCAAGCGTTTTGAGGACTTTGACGAGTTTGAAATAGTGGCAATAAGAGGTATAGGATATAAGGCGGTGAAAACCTGTGAATAGATTAAAGGAAACGTTTCAGAAGCACCAACTTCCTCTGGCGTATACGGGTGTAACCATAGGGGTTATGATTATATCCTTTGCAATTATGTTCGCGGGAAGATTTCTATTGAGAAGAGCGGGTTTTCTGGAAAGCATTCCGAAGCCATGGCAGCTTATATCCCTTGCGTTTCTTGCAGTTGTAATAGGGGCTGCGGTGGCGGCGGCTTTCAGCAGGATACCGCTGAAACCTCTGCGCAAGATAGCCGAGGCTGCAGACAGACTTGCGGCGGGAGATTTTTCGGCGAGAATAAATCTCAAAATGGGCGGAGAACTTCAGGAGCTTAACACCAGCTTTAACAATATGGCAAACGAGCTGGAGCAGAGCCAGATGCTTCGCTCCGACTTCATAAACAACTTTTCCCACGAGTTCAAGACACCAATTACATCTATACGGGGCTTTGCCAAAATGATAAGGGAGCACAATCTGAGCAGAGAGGAAACAGATGAATATCTTGACATAATTATTGCAGAGTCGGACAGACTTGTTGACCTTTCGACCAACGTGCTTAATCTGTCAAAGATTGAGAATCAGACAATACTAACCAATACTGCCGAGTTTAATCTCAGCGAGCAGATGAGGAGAGTCATAGTGCTTCTGGAAAGCAGATGGGAAGAAAAAAATCTGTTTATAAATCTTAACTGCAGTGAGGTATACATAAACGGCAATGAGGAAATGCTCAAGCAGGTATGGATAAACCTCATAGATAACGCGATTAAATTTGCGGATAAAGACAGTGAGATAAACATTACGATACTGCAGGGCGCCGAATATGTGTCGGTTACGGTTTCAGACAGAGGCGAAGTAATTGCGCCGCAGGTTTTAGGCAGGATTTTCGATAAATTCTATCAGGGAGATACTTCTCACGGTGTTAAAGGCAACGGACTCGGACTTGCGGTAGCTGCCAAAATAGTTGATCTTCACAAGGGCCGCATAAGTGTTATAAGGTCTGATGAGGAGCAGACGGCCTTTGAGGTCAGACTGCGCAGATAAGCACTGTAATAGGATAAACTGTTAAATTGTGTGCAGAATAATCTGAAAAAATATTGTGAAGATGCAGGGAAAATGATACAATAGAGGAAATATATCAGAAAGGGGAGGGTGTATGCTTTTTAAAAAGGAAATAAGAACAACTCGAAATCTGGAAGAGCTTAATAAAATCAGGGATACTCTCTCACAAAAAGGTATTGAGACCTCTGTGGTTACAAATGCGCCCACAAATCCGGGCCGTCATCACGGGGTTCCCTGCATTGATGCCTCGGCGGCATATCAGTACCAGATTTATGTAGCAAACAGAGACGAGAAAAAAGCTTTAGAAATTCTCTATAGTATATAAAACTGAAACCGGCAGCGGGCGCTGCCGGAATTTTTTTAGAATATATCTTCGATTACCTGCTCAGGCGGTGTATCCAGTCTTTCGGGGTGTCTGAGGCAGCCTCTCAGTATTTTGAGAGTAGATGCAAAATAGTAGCCGTCGCATATGCGCTCATCTGTCACTACCGTATAATCCACATACTTTCTTTTTATCACCTGACCGTTGTCATCTATCTCATTTACGCTTTTTTTGGCGCCAAAGGAAATGAATACAGGCACGTTTCCGAAATTATAGAGATGATGATAAATAGGCGGTATTCCGAGGGAGCCCATAGAGGTTATAAACATACTTCCGTGAAACGGACTTACGTTAAGCAGAAACCTCGGAAGCAGTCCGAAATAGTCCAGAGTCTTGAGAAACCATATCGCAAACTTCTTGATGAGCCTCGGTATGTAATTTATAATTCTGGCAGTGTTGTCAAAATCACTGTCAAGCTCACCGCCCTTGTTTTCGTCTATTACGGCTTTCATCTTGTAATATACATCGTCTGCCGTATCTGTAGGCTCAAATACGATTTTAACTACCGTATCAGGTGACTCCAGAGTCATCTCTTTCTTAACATTTATATTTATTTCAATACGGTTTCTGGAATAGACCCTCTGCCCCGAAACAAATCTGTTTACGGCAGGCCTCTGAGATATGCATCTGATGTATGCAGCCACCATAATGTGCATTATCCCGAAACCTTTCAGTCCTGATTTTCGCTTGCGGCGTATGTACTCCTCTATCTTTGAAACCTCCATACTGTCTCTGATAAAATTACTGGCATCGTTTCGCTCCACCATTATAAACGGGGTAATTTTGTGCATAGGTGTAAGATTTCTGACGAGTCTGCCGTCGCCTCTGTCACCGAGCCGCCTCCTGTACTTCTTTTCTGACATAATAATTCCTTTCCGGATATGCATTAAACCTCTGCCTATGAGATGCTTATCAGGTCAAGATGGAAAATACCTGCAGAAATAACTGCGGCGTCTGAAAGCCCATAACTTCCGATAAACACATAAGCAAACAGGCCGGCAGCATATCCGGTAAATCCGGCCTGAGGTAAAATTAAATCTATATAAATAATACAGTATTTGGGCAAACTGTCAACCGAAAATGCGGCGATAAAAAAAGACAGGCAAAACAGCTATTGACAGCAGGCTTAAGCGGCAATATAATAAATATGTGAATAATCTGTTTCAGGGCGAGGTGCAATTCCTCACTGGCGGTAAAGTCCGCGAGCCTTCGGGCTGAACCGGTGAAACTCCGGTACCAACGGTTATAGTCCGGATGGAAGAAACTAGAGTTGTTTTAGTTTTTTGTGTGCCCCGAAATTCGGGGCTCTTTTTAATGACCTGACAGATTCCTAAAAAACCAAAAGAAAAGAGGAATCAAAAATGAACAACAAAAAAACAGTAAGACTTGCAAAAATGGCAATGCTTGTTGCCATATCCGTAGTACTGGCGTACTTCGTACACTGGCCTATAATTCCGGGACTTAACTTCCTGGAATACGATCCGGCGGACATCTCTATATTTATAGGGACCTTTGCCTTCGGGCCTCTTGGCGGTTTTGTACTAACAGTAATAACTTCTCTTATTCAGGGATTTACAGTCAGCGCAGGCAGTGGCGGCGTATATGGTATAATAATGCATATAATTGCCACAGGAACCTTTGTACTGGTTGCAGGCAATATCTATAAGAAGCACAAGACCAGAAAATATGCTATGATAGCTCTCGGAGCAGGAATTGCTTCGTGGGTTGTAGTGATGTTCTTTGCAAACCTTGTAATCACACCGCTGTTTATGGGAGTTACAAGAGAGGTTGTAATGCAGATGATGCCGCTGATATTACTGTTTAACCTCATCAAAGCGGGAGTAAACAGCGTTATTACATTCTTCCTGTACAAGAGAATTTCAGGATTTTTACACAAATGATGATTAAAAGAGAACTTATAATTAAAAACGAAAACGAAACCAGAGAATTCGGCCTTAAACTTGCAGAAGAGCTTAGGACCGGAGATGTGCTAGCCCTTATAGGAGATCTGGGCACAGGCAAAACCGCCCTTACGGGATATATTGCGCAGGGGCTTGGCATAAGCGATAACATAGTATCGCCGACCTTTACAATTGTACGCGAATATACAGACGGCAGACTGCCACTCTATCATTTTGACGTTTACCGCCTTGCAGACTCGGAGGAGATGTTCAACATAGGAGCCGAGGAGTATTTTTACGAAAAAGGCGGCGTATGCGTTATAGAGTGGGCGGATATAGTAGAGGACATACTTCCGGCAGACACCAAGTATATATATATCGAGTACGGAGCTTCAGAAGGAGAGAGAATATATAAATGTACATTTTAGCTTTAGAAAGCACAGGACCTCACGCTTCTGTGGCTTTGACAGACGAAAACGGCAATATAGAGGAAATAGTAAATCCGGGCAGGCTCAATCACCTTGAAACTATGATTCCTATGGTTGATCAGCTTATGAAAAAATGCAGATTGCAGTTAAGCGATGTAACCGCAGTGGCTGTTTCCAAGGGCCCCGGCTCCTTTACAGGTATCAGAATAGGCGTTACCACCGCAAGGACACTTGCGCAGGCCCTCGGAATAGGGACTATAGGCGTGCCTACCCTTAATGCTTTCTGCTACAACCAGAGGGACTTTGACGGAGTGATATGCCCTGTATTTGATGCCAGAAGAAATCAGGTATATGCGGGAGCTTTCATGTGGACAGACGGACAGATTGAAACCGTCACAGAGCCGGGAGCATATATGATAGATGAATTCTTAGAAAGTCTCAAAGAAATCGGCGGGCAGCATATGTTCTTTGGCGACGGCATTAAAGCATACGGCGAGAGAATATTTGAAGCTGATAATTCCGCAGTGCTTGCGCCGGAGCCTGTAAGACTTCAGAGAGCCTCATCTGTTGCGGCTATGGCTCTTGATATTTATAACAGAGAGGGAACACAAAGCTACGGCAGCCTGCTCCCTTTATATATGCGCAAGGCCGAGGCAGAACGAAAGCTGGAGGAAAAACTCAAAAATGAACAGTCCGGTAATTAGACAGGCAGTGCTGCAGGACGCGCAGCAGATGGCTGAGCTTGACAGAACATGCTTCAGCGTGCCGTGGAGTCTTGAGTCATTTGTGCAGGAGCTTTCGGTAAACGAGAGGGCTATGTATTTTGTGGCCGAAACGGATGGGCAGATTGCAGGCTATGCGGGACTTTGGCAGATAGTAGATGAGGGTCATATCACCAATGTGGCCGTAGCGCCGCAGTTTCGCAGGCAGAAGCTTGCAACGGCGATTCTTGAGGCGTTTCTTGCAGAGGGCAGAGCCCGCGGCATCAGAGCCTTTACCCTTGAAGTCAGAGCCTCCAACATAGCGGCTCAGGAGCTTTACAGGAAATTCGGGTTTCAGAGCGCAGGCGAAAGACCCGGATACTATGAGGACAACAAAGAAGCTGCAATGATAATGTGGCTTGCTGAATAAACCCCGATAAGAACTGCAATACTAGCAGTATGGAGGTTCTTATGCGACAGGGAGATTATGATTATGAATTTGGCAGTGATATGAGCGTGGCTTCGTATCACTGCAGCAGATTTTCACGCAGACATGATTTCGACACATTTAATATGGGCACCTATCAGTCGTGTGAAAACTGCAGGCATATGGGCTCGGACGGCGAATGTATAGCCAAAATGAGCGGTATGCCTATGAGGCAGGAGTAATCCTGTCTTTACATAGAGGTAGACAATGAAAAACAACAAAACAATAATTCTTGCAATTGAATCAAGCTGTGATGAAACTTCCGTTGCAGTTATGGCAGACGGCAGAGAGATACTTTCAAATATAATTTCATCTCAGATTGAAATACATAAGCTTTACGGCGGAGTGGTGCCGGAGATAGCATCAAGACATCACCTTGAAAACATCAACGCCGTAATAGAGCAGGCTATGACAGAGGCTGACATCACCAGTGATGACATAGACGCCATAGGAGTAACCTACGGTCCCGGACTTGTAGGTGCCCTACTTATAGGTATAGCGGCGGCAAAGGCGCTGGCGCTGGCGTGGAATAAACCCCTCATAGGCGTTCATCATATACAGGGTCATATTTCGGCTGCATATATAGAGCACAAAGAACTTGAGCCGCCGTTTACGGCGCTGGTGGTTTCGGGCGGACATACCAATATCGTTGAGGTTACAGACTACAACAGATGCGAGATACTGGGAAGCACCAGAGATGATGCGGCAGGCGAGGCCTTTGATAAGGTGGCAAGAGTTATAGGGCTTGGCTATCCGGGAGGTCCCAAGATTGACAAACTTTCAGAAGAGGGCAATCCAGATGCCATAGAATTCAAAAGAGTTTATCTCGAAAAGGGCAGCCTTGATTTCAGCTTCAGCGGTATCAAGACTGCGGTGCTTAATTATGTGAACTCAGAGAAGCAGGCAGGCAGAGAGATTAACAGAGCCGATGTTGCAGCCGGTTTTCAGCAGGCAGTTTTAGAGGTTATTGTAAATAAAGCGGTTGAAGCTGCCGTAAGTATGCACAAAGACAGACTGGTAATGGCAGGCGGAGTTGCCGCAAACAGACACTTAAGAGCCATGCTTGAGGAAGCCTGCGGCAGGAGAGGCATCAGACTCTACTGTCCGTCACCTGTACTTTGTACAGACAATGCGGCTATGATAGGCACGGCAGCCTACTACAAATACAAGGCAGGAGAAACAGACGGACTTGATTTAGATGCATTTCCCAATCTTCCCCTGTAGCTAAAGGACATACAGATGATAATATTATCGGCAAACGACATTACAAAAGCATACGGAACAGATGTGATATTAAAGGACATATCATTTCACATAAACGCAGGAGACAGAGTGGGACTTATCGGCCTTAACGGCGCGGGCAAGACCACTCTGCTTAACATACTCGCAGGAGACCTTGATGCAGACAGCGGCAACGTGTTTGTTTCAAACGATACGGTAATCGGCTATCTCAGGCAGAATGACGACTTCACATCGGAAAACACAGTCATAGAAGAAATAGACGGCATATTTACGGAGCTTCACAGGATGGAAAGAGAAATGCCGGCGCTTTCACAGCAGATTGCAGAGGCCACAGCATCGGGAAGCAGATCGCCTCAGGAAATCGAAACCCTGCTTCACAGATACGATCAGATGCAGGAGGACTACGACAGAGCCGGAGGATATACATACAAGGGTGAAATTAAGGGCGTGCTTTCGAGTATGGCTTTTACGGAGGATACATATACAAAGAAGATAAATATGCTTTCGGGCGGTGAGAGAACAAGGCTTGCGCTGTGCTGCCTGCTGCTCAGAAAGCCTGACATACTCATACTTGACGAGCCTACCAATCATCTTGACATAGGTACTCTTAAATGGCTGGAGCAGTATCTTAGAGGCTACAAAGGCACCATTATAACTGTATCCCACGACAGATATTTCCTCGACCAGAGCGTAAACAGAATATTTGAGATTTCAAATCATAAGCTGAGAGTATACGAGGGAAACTATTCCGAGTATGCGGTGAAGCGAAAGGAAATCCGTGAAAACGAGATAAGAGCATACCAGAAGCAGCAGACGGAAATCGCAAGGCAGGAGGAAATGATAAGGCGTATGAAAGAAAGAGGCACAGAAAAGCTTGCAAAGCGCGCGGCCTCAAGAGAAAAACGCCTTGATCATATCGAAAGACTTGAAATGCCCGATTCCGAAAAAGGCAAGATGAAGCTTCATTTCAAGGAAAACTTCAAAAGCGGCAACGACGTTATTACAGCAGAGGACCTTGCCAAGAGCTTCGGCTACGGTCCTGACCGCAGGGAGCTGTTTCACAATGTAAACCTTGATATCAAACGAGGCGAGAGAATATGTATAGTAGGCCCCAACGGAGTGGGCAAAACCACACTGCTCAGAATACTGCTGGATCAGCTTGAACCTGACAGCGGCAGAATTAAAATCGGATACAATGTGGCATTTGCATATTACGATCAGGGACAGAGGCTTCTCAATCCGGCAAACACAGTGCTGGAGGAGCTAAAGGAATCCTACAGACTCTACACCGATACAGAGATGCGCTCTATTTTAGGCAGATTTCTTTTCAGAAACGAAGACGTTTTTCTAAATGTCGGTTCGCTTTCGGGCGGCGAAAAGGCAAGACTTTCGCTTATCAAGATAATGCTCAGTGGCGCCAATGTGCTGGTGCTTGACGAGCCTACCAACCACCTTGATATTGACTCAAAGGAAGTTTTTGAAGAGGCTCTTATGGACTTTCCGGGTACAATTATAGTTGTATCCCACGACAGATACTTCCTAAACAGAATACCGACAAGAATACTGGAGCTTGAAAACGATGGAATACACGAATTCCTCGGCACATATGACTATTATGTGGAGAAAAAACAGCAGATTGAATCAGGTAAAAAATATCTCAATGAAATAGCCTCAGGCGTACAGACTCAGGTAACAGCCGAAAACAACGGCTCTGCAGAGGAGCGTCGCCGCAAAAAAGAGCAGGAGGCGGCAGAGCGTAGGAAAAAGAGAGAGCTTGAAAACCTCGAAAACAGAATTGCAGAGCTTGAGACTGCCATAGAGGATTTCGAGGCGCAGATGTGCCTTGAAGAAAACCTGTCGGATCACGTCAAACTGGCAAAGCTTAACGATGAATGTCAGAGCGCAAGAGATGAGCTTGCGGAGGTTTATGACAAATGGGTGGAAATTCAGGAATAATTAAAAAAATCATTGCAATATACAACTGTATAATCTATAATGATTTTGTTATATTCACAAGTTGAAATCAAAGGGCTGCGGCGTGATTATCGCGCATTGCGGCATTGAATAAAATTCACGAAACGAAATGGAGGCCTTTACAAATGGTTTTTGAAAAAGTAAGAGAAATAATAGTAGAGCAGCTGAATGTAGATGAAAGCGAGGTTACAATAGATACTCATCTTATGAAGGATCTTGAAGCCGATTCCCTTGATGCCGTAGAGATAATCATGGCTATAGAGGATGAATACGGCATAGAGATTCCTGATGAGGACGCTGAGAAATTCCAGAGCGTAAGCGATCTGGTGAAGTTTGTTGAAGCAAATCTGTAACTTAGTTGAGCTATATCCCCGCTGCAGCAGCGGGATTTTTTCAAAATGAAAGAAAGGGAGGGCAGGCGATGAAAGACGATACTAAAATTTCACAGGCGGTAATCAAAAGACTGCCAAGATACAGAAGATATCTGGGAGAGCTGCAGCGCAAGGGCGTTGACAAAATATCCTCAAACGAATTCAGCAAGCTGATAGGCTATACCGCTTCTCAGATAAGGCAGGACCTTAACAATTTCGGCGGCTTCGGCCAGCAGGGCTACGGCTACAATGTAGACGCGCTTTACAACGAAATAAGCGCTATACTGGGACTTGACAAGCAGTACAAGATGGTTATTATGGGAGCCGGCAATCTGGGTCAGGCCATAGTAAACTATACATATTACTACAAGACCGGATTTATGGTCTGCGGAGTTTTTGAAGTAAATCCAAGACTTATAGGCATCAAGATTAACGATATAGATGTAATGGACTATGAGAATACAGTAGAGTATGTTGAGGAGAACAATATAGATATAGGTATAATATGCACCACCAAAGAGAACGCACAGGAGGTTGCGGATCGTCTGTGCTTTGCGGGCATCAAGGGCATATGGAACTTTGCTCCCGTTGACCTTGAGGTGCCAAGTCACGTTGCTCTCGAAAACGTACAGCTTTCGGAGAGTCTCCATTCACTGGCATATCATATTAACAGAGAGTGCGCCGCACAAAAGGAAATCAAAGAAATCAAAGAGAAATGCAACAAGTGTACAGAACGTGGCGAGGAATGCAAAAAAAGAGGAGAGATTTGTCCTTACGAGGTACAGAATTCCTCAGGCAAATAAGGGAACTGGAATGGTTTGCATATATCTGAACAGTAAAATAACCGTTTCGGAAGAAACGGTTATTGATATTTAATCTGCTCTTATCTACTATTCTTCTACAGGAGCATCAACCGGACATGCGTTAGCGCAGGCACCACAATCGATACATTTGTCAGCGTCTATTGTGAAAACAGCACCTTCTGCGATAGCATCAGTCGGACATTCTGCTGTGCAAGCTCCGCAAGCGATACAAGCATCTGTGATTTTGTAAGCCATTATGTAACCTCCTTTAGATTTATCATTAAGATATATTAATCATTATAGCAGAACGATATGGAGAAGTAAAGATGAAAGTTTACGCATTGGTCGGAAAAAGTGGGACAGGTAAAAGTTATCAGGCTGTAAACCTGTGCAAAGAGCTTAATATAGAGGCAATTATCGACGACGGACTGTTTATAGAGGGCAATGATGTTGTGGCAGGCATCTCCGCCAAAAGACAGGCGACTATGATAGGAGCAATTAAAACAGCTCTGTTTACCACAGACGAACACAAGGAAACAGTCGTGGCTAAAATAAAGGAAGTAAACCCCAAAAGCATACTGGTGCTGGGCACTTCCGATGAAATGGTCAACCGGATAGTTGCAAGGCTGGAACTCCCTGAAATTCAAAAAAGAATACGCATAGAGCAGATAACCACCGAAAAGGAGCGTGAAGAGGCAAGACACCAGCGCCGTGATTTCGGAAAGCATGTAATACCTGTGCCTACGTTTCAGTTAAAGCGTGACTTTGCGGGGTATTTTGTAGACCCTCTCAAAATATTCAGAACCTGGGGCAAAAACAAAGGCAGCATATTTTCGGAAAAATCCGTTGTAAGACCTACCTACAGCTATCTGGGAGATTATATAATATCCGATAAGGTTATTGAGGACATAATTTTCAATGTGGTGCAGAGAGCGGGCTGCGTGCGAAGCGTAGTCAGAGCCGATATACTGCAGCATGAGGAAAACCTCAAAATAAAAATACTGGTATTTATGCGAAAAGGCTGCAATATTATTAAAGAAGCGCAGAAGCTTCAAAAGGCAATAAACGAAAAAATAGACTATATGACAGCATTTAATGTAGAGCGTGTCGATGTTGAGATACGGGGAATGAGATAATGATTGAAATTACAGGAGTAAAAGATTTTAATACAGACCATATATTTGACTGCGGACAGTGCTTCAGGTGGAACAGAGAGGCAGACGGCAGTTATACGGGTATTGCGGGAAACAGACCGGCAAACATCGCCTATAGAGACGGCAGAGTTGTTATAGATAACGCAGATGACGGAGAACTTGATTTCTGGAGAAACTATCTTGATCTTGACAGAGATTACGGGCAGATTAAGCAGACACTGGCGGCAGAAGATGAGGTTATACGAAATGCCATTGACTACGGGCAGGGCATCAGAATACTTAATCAGAACAGATGGGAGACAATAATCTCCTTTATAATATCGCAGAACAACAACATACCGAGAATTAAAGGCTGCATCGAAAACCTGTGCAGGAATTTCGGAGAATATGCAGGTGCCTACAGAGGCGAGGAATATTATTCAATGCCAAAGCCGCAGGTGCTGGCGTCACTTGATATAGAGGATCTTGCGCCGGTAAGACTGGGCTACAGAGCAAAATATATAATAGAAACCTCAAAACAGATAGCGGCAGACGGCGGAGCGGAGTTTCTTGACAGCGCCTTTGACGAAAACAGCTCAGGTGATGAGGTGTATGAATACCTTACAGGGCTTTGCGGAGTGGGACCTAAGGTTGCAAACTGCATAATGCTTTTCTGCATGCAGCAGTATGACAGCTTTCCGGTGGACGTATGGGTCAAAAGAGTTATGAACAGACTGTACGGCTTTAACGAGTCGGATATAAAGGGGATGAAGGAATTCGCAGCCGATAAATATATGAATTTAGGCGGATTTGCGCAGCAGTATCTGTTTTATTACATAAGAAGTTTAGAAAAATAGTATAAAACTTGGGAAATAGTATTGACAACGGGAAAAAACAAGGTAAAATATAGTTAGCACTCGAAAGTAGTGAGTGCTAACAAACAAGTCGATGATATAAATTATATAGAGAGGAGAAGTCAGAATGAGTTTTGGAATTAAACCTCTGGGTGACAAGGTAGTAATTAAGAGAGAAGAGGCAGAAGAAAAAACTGCCAGCGGACTTATCATAGCAAGTCAGGCAAAGGAGCAGCCTCAGGTTGCCGAAGTTATGGCTGTAGGTCCGGGAACAGACGAATGCAAAATGGAAGTAAAGGTTGGAGACAAAGTAATCTTTGCTAAATACGGCGGTATGGAAGTTAAATACGAGGGCGAAGTTTACACAATCCTGAGCCAGAGAGATATTATGGCTGTTATAGAATAATAGAAAAGAGGTATTGAAATGGCAAAAGAACTATATTACGGCGAAGAAGCCAGAAGAAAATTACAGGCAGGCGTTGACAAGCTTGCTGATACAGTTAAAATCACACTTGGACCAAAGGGCAGAAACGTTCTTTTAGACAAGAAATTCGGTTCACCGCTTATCACAAACGACGGTGTTACAATCGCAAGAGAAATCGAACTTGAAGATGCAGTGGAGAATATGGGCGCGCAGGTGGTTAAGGAAGTTGCAAGTAAGACAAATGACGTTGCAGGCGACGGTACTACAACAGCTACACTTCTTGCTCAGTCAATTATCAGAGAGGGCTTCAAAAACGTGGCTGCAGGCGCAAACCCTATGATTATCAAAAAAGGTATACAGGGAGCAACAGAGGTTGCAGTTGAAAACATCAAAAAAATCGCAACTCCTGTAGAAACAAAAGAAGCTATAGCACAGGTTGCAGCAGTTTCAGCAGCAGATGCAACTATCGGCGAACTTATATCAGACGCTATGGAACAGGTAGGCAAGGACGGAGTTATCACTGTTGAGGAATCAAAATCAATGGGTACAACTCTTGAGGTTGTTGAGGGTATGCAGTTTGACAGAGGATACCTGTCAGCATATATGGTAACTGACACAGAGAAGATGGAAGCGGTTCTCGAAAATCCGTACATTCTGCTTACAAGCAAGAAGATTTCAAGCATACAGGATCTGCTTCCGCTGCTTGAACAGGTTGTAAATACAGGCAGAAAACTGTTTATCGTTTGTGAAGACCTTGAGGGTGAAGCCCTTGCAACTCTGGTATTAAACAAATTAAGAGGCACATTTGAATGTGTTGCAGTAAAGGCTCCGGGCTTTGGCGAAAGAAGAAAAGCAATGATGGAAGACCTTGCTATCCTGACAGGTGGTACAGTTATAACAGAAGAACTGGGATATGACATCAAGGAAACAACTCTTGATATGCTGGGAACAGCAGCAACAGTTAAGGTTGACAAAGAGAACACTGTTATCGTAGGCGGCGGCGGAGATGCCAAGGAAATTCAGGACAGAATTGCTTCCCTGAGAACTATGGCAGCTCAGACAAATTCAGAATTCGACAAAGAAAAAACACTCGAAAGACTTGCTAAACTTGCAGGCGGTGTTGCAGTTGTCAAGGTTGGCGCAGCTACAGAAACTGAATTAAAAGAAAGAAAACTGAGAATAGAAGATGCTTTAAATGCTACAAAGGCAGCAGTTGAAGAAGGTATCGTTGCAGGCGGCGGTGTTGCTCTTGCAAATACAATTCCTGCAATTGCAGCCTATGTTGATACACTTGCAGGCGACGAGAAGACAGGCGCTCAGATTATTATGAGAGCATTAGAAGAGCCTGTAAGACAGATTGCTGAAAACGCAGGCTTTGAGGGCAGCGTTGTAATCGCAGAGGTTAAGAACAGAGAGGCAGGAGTAGGCTTCAATGCGGCGACAGAAGAATACGTTGACATGATTGAAGCAGGCATCGTAGATCCTGCAAAGGTTACTAAATCGGCGCTTATGAATGCAGCCTCAGCATCAGCATTACTGCTTACAACAGAGGCAGGTATCGTAGACATCAAGGAAGACAATCCTCCTATGCCGCCAATGGGCGGAGGCGGAATGCCGGGAATGATGTAAACACCTTAACAGTAAGACATTTAGAAACAAGGGGGCTGTCGCATTAGGGTAAAATCTAATGGCGACAAGCCCTTTTTTCTTGCTGCCGTGGCAGATATTGAAATTTCA